>CBDTUP010000063.1:0-9957 GCA_965363685.1 uncultured bacterium
GCGAGGAGTCCGGCTGATCTCACGTATGAGGCCGCCGGACGATTCGCCGATGACGAGCGCAACCGGCTCGGCATCATCTGTATCGCCGAAGAACCCTATGCAGAAGGTCCCGGCGATTGTGCAACCCCGACCGTCAGAGATGAGGATCGTCGTGCTTTCACGCGGATGCGAGAGAAGTGCGATGTGCTGGTGCTCGTCGTTTACTCGGGCCGTCCCCTGGTTATCCCGGATCTCATCGGCCAAGCCGATGCAGTCATAGCCGCCGGATTGCCCGGAACCGAAGCTGCCGCACTTGCAGATCTACTGACCGGCATCCATCAGTTCGAAGCACGGATCTCACAGCCGTGGCCACGTTCGTTCGACGGCCTCGATGACTCCAGAGAACCACCTCTGTATTCCATCCGCCATGGTCTGGTTTCATCTGGGATCGGCACGTTTGGGCAATCGAATGATGAGCATTCGACAGCTTCTGATGAGACATGAGGAGAATCCACTTATGAACCGGGCAGCAGTGACGCCGACGGAGCACCCGTCGGGCGATGGTCTCGTCGAGATCGACGGTGCGGGCTTCTACGCGATTACCGATGTTGCCCAGATGCCACCGTTCCTGATGAGCGTGGTGAGCGACGGCGACCGCTGGATGTTCATTTCCAGCACGGGTGCGCTGACCGCAGGTCGCGTCGATTCGTCCGGTGCGCTTTTCCGGTACGAGACCGACGACCGCCTTCACGATGCCGCCGGAATCGTCGGGCCGGTGACGGCAATCCACCTCCACGGCGAGTCGGCCGACGAGGTGTGGATGCCGTTCAGCACCGATGCTCGGAAGCCGGTAGGGCGCAACCTCTACAAATCAGTAGTCGGTGATTCGATCGTGTTCGAGGAGAACCACCCCAACCTCCCGCTCAGGTTCCGGTATCGGTGGGCGAGCAGCGACCGGTTTGGATTCGTTCGAACGGCAACCTTGACCAACGAGGCAACCGATCCTGTGCAGTTGGAGCTCATTGATGGGCTACTGCGGATATTGCCTCACGGTCTCGGCCCGACGCTCTATGAGAGCAAGAGCAACCTCACCAACGCCTACAAGCGCAGTGAGATTCTCGACGAGAGAACTCGGTTGGCCGTATTCTCCCTCGAGTCCAAAGTCGTAGATAGGCCTGAACCGGCAGAGTCGCTCCGCGCTACCACAGCGTGGTCGACCGGACTACCCAAGGCTTCCCTCTCGATTTCGTCCGATGCCTTGACGAGCTTTCTGGACGGCCACGACGCCGCCGGCCAGACTCTCCTGACCGGCCGCCCCGGTTCCTACCTGTTGAGCAGTGCCGTGGAACTGGATCCCGGAAGCCAAATCGCCTGGCACATCGTGGCCGACGTTGCCCGTGACCAAATCGACGTCGCCGCCCTTCAGCACTTGCTTCGTTCGGAGATTGATCTGGAAGCCCAGATCTCGACTTCGCTGAAGGATGCTACGAGGTCGTTGGTGGACATAATGGCTCCGGCCGATGCGCAGCAACGCACCGGAGACCGCGTCGCTACCGCCCACCAGTTCTCCAACGTCACATTCAACGTCATGCGCGGCGGCGTCCCCCTGTCCGGTTATACGATCGCCACCGACGACTTCACCCGCTTTGTTCATACACGAAACCACGATGTAGCAGCACGTCATCGCACCTGGCTTGATTCACTGCCTGCTGTGATCGAACGAAACGTCCTCCTCGATCACATTGAGAAAACGGGTGACGTCAACTTCGTTCGGCTCGGCCTCGAGTACTTGCCGTTCAGTTTTTCCCGTCGCCACGGTGACCCGAGTCGGCCCTGGAATGCCTTTTCGATCCGCGTTCGGGACACGACCGGCAATCCGATCAACTACTACGAAGGGAACTGGCGGGACATCTTTCAGAACTGGGAAGCGCTCTGTGGGAGCTTCCCGGAATACCTGCCCGGCGTGATTTCCGTCTTTGTCAATGCTTCGACACCCGACGGTTTCAACCCCTATCGCATTACTCGCGACGGCATCGATTGGGAGGTTCCAGATCCGGACGATCCCTGGAGCAACATCGGCTACTGGGGCGATCACCAGATCGTATACCTGCTGCGGCTGCTGCAGGCGGCGGACCGATTCTTGCCCGGCCGGGTGAGCGGGCTGCTCTGCGAGAGGCAGTTCACCTATGCCGACGTGCCGTACCGGCTCGCTCCATATTCAGAGCTTGTGCGCGACCCGAAGGCAACCATCAGCTACGACGAAGCGGCCGCAGCACGCTCCTCGAGCCGCGTCGACCGAGTGGGAAGCGATGGACGGTTGCTGTGGAACCGGGACGGTGGAATCCACCACGTCACCCTGATTGAGAAGCTGCTGGTGGCAGCTCTCTCCAAACTCTCCAATTTCGTACCGGGTGGCGGCATCTGGATGAACACCCAGCGACCGGAATGGAACGACGCCAACAACGCGCTCGTGGGATTCGGGTTGTCGATGGTGACGTTGAGCTACCTCCGCAAGTACCTGAGTCACTTCAATTCACTGTTGCGCACTGCAGACATCGACGAAGTGACGATTTCGAGCGAGGTGGCCGACTGGTTGGCGGCGGTGACCGGCTCTTTGCGCCGGTCTCCCACCAGCCATAACGATCAGACCCGTAGAGCTCTAGTGGACGAGCTCGGAGCCGCCTTCTCGGACTATCGCGCCCGCATCTACAACGGCGGCTTCACCGGGACCGCCATCGCTCCCCTTGATGATCTGCTCGGTTTGTGCGAGACAGCGATAGAACACCTCGACCAAACGATCCGTGGAAGCAAGAGGGCAGATGGCCTCTACCACTCATACAACCTGATCCACTTCTCGCCGGACGAAGCATCCCTCGAACACATGTATGAAATGCTGGAAGGCCAGGTTGCCGCGCTCGAATCCGGTGTCCTGTCAGCCGACGAGCGAGCGGATCTGATCGATTCTCTCTTCGCCAGCGCCATATACCGGGAAGACCAGCGCAGCTTCATGCTCTACCCAGCTCGGAGTCTTCCACCATTCCTCGAGAAGAATGTTGTCCCCGCTGAGGCGGTGAAAAGCAATCCACTTCTGGTGGCGCTGCTCAACGACGGAGATCATTCGCTGATAGAAGCAGACATCGATGGCGTCTTCCGGTTCAACTCAGACTTCACGAACCGAGATGAGCTCGAGGGAAACCTCGATCGTCTGAGCGACAACGAGAAATGGAAGGCACTGGTCACAGCCAATCGAACGGCCACCCTGGCCGCCTACGAAGACGTCTTCGATCACCACGCATACACAGGCCGGTCGGGATCGATGTACGGGTATGAGGGGATCGGTTCCATCTACTGGCACATGGTTGCCAAACTCCTTGTAGCGGTGCAGGATTCGACGCTGGCGGCGGTCGCCGACGGCGCCCCTGCTGAGACCGTCGAACGACTCGTCGCCAACTACTGGAGGGTCAGAGCAGGACTCGGTTTCAACAAGTCAGCCAGGGAGTTCGGTGCTATACCGATCGATGCATATTCACACACACCCGCTCATGCGGGCGCTCAGCAGCCCGGTATGACAGGGCTGGTCAAGGAGGAGCTGCTCACGCGGTCGCTGGAGGTGGGTGTGCGGGTCGAGGATGGTGAAATCCGGTTCGACCCGCGGTTCGTTCGCCGCGAGGAACTGCTTGAGCAGAAGGAGCCTTGGCAACTCCTTGATATCGGCCTGCAGCCGGCCGAGATTGAACTCGGGCAAGGCTCATTGGGCCTGACGCTTTGCCAGGTACCGATTGTGGTATCGGTGGCAGGGACCGAGGCGGGAATTGACGTCTCCTTCGCCAATGGTGCGACGGAAAGCTATCCCGGCTTGCGTCTAGACCGCTCGACAAGCGCCAAAGTCTTCGCTCGATCGGGCGAGATAACCCGGATCTCCGCTCAGGTGCCTGGCAACTGAGATCCTCGGTCGGAGCAAACCTGATCGCGGGGCATCCAGATAGGTGCGAGGCACGGCCACCAGCACATACTTGACGTAGGAACATGGAGGAAGCGAATGTCGAATCTCTATCAAAGGACGCTGTCGTTGGCCGGCGTCGATACCTCGGATCTCTCGCTCGAGGACCTGCGCTCGCTGGTCCGTGAGATCCTGGCGACCGGAATCCACGGCCTCTGCTTCAGCCCCTATGTGGAAGGGCAGGGTCCGGGCACGGAAGTCGAGGCGGCACAGATCCGCGACCGCTTGCAGGTCATCGCGCCGTTCATCGGTTGGGTGCGCTCTTTCTCCGCCCGTGAGGGGAACGAATCGATACCTACGCTGGCGAAGGAGCAGGGGCTGCAGACGCTGGTCGGTCTATGGATCGACGACGATCTGGAAAAGAACGAGATCGAACTAGCCAATGCGATCGAAATCGCTCGGGCTGGTGATGCCGGACTCCTGGCCGTGGGTAACGAAATCCTGCTGCGCGGCGACCTCTCTGAAGACCAACTGATCGAATACATCCTGCGAGTCAAGGCGGCGGCACCTGGGGTTGAGGTGGGATATGTAGATGCCTACTTCAAGTTCGTGGATCACCCGCGCGTGACTGAGGCGTGTGACGTCGTTATGGCCAATTGCTACCCGTTTTGGGAGGGTTGTCCAGCCGAGCACGCTCTTCTCTATATGAAAGAGATGTACCGGCGGGCTACCCAGGCGGCAGGCGGGAAGAAGGTCATCATCAGCGAAACCGGCTGGCCGAACGTCGGAACGCCCGAGAAGGGGTCGGTGCCATCGGTCGAGAACGCTATGAAGTTCTTCATCGATACCTTCCAATGGGCCGAAGAAGACGGTATTGAGGTGTTCTACTTCTCTGCCTTCGATGAGGCCTGGAAGGTCGATGCCGAAGGAGACGTCGGCGCCTACTGGGGCCTTTGGGACAAGGACGGCAATCCGAAGTATGTCTAGGTCGCCAAGGATGACGGTAGATCGTCCCAATCCACCTTTCCCATACGGCAGCGCCATCTGCTACTCGGGCTATCGGGAGGGCCAAAGCCCCCCAACCGGGATATACCCGACCCACGCCGAGGTCAGGGAAGACCTTCTGATCCTCGCCGGTAGCTGGGACTATCTCAGGCTGTACGACAGCAGCCGGCACGCTGAGATCGTGCTCGAGGTGATCGAGTCGGAAGGTCTGGACTTCAGTGTCATGCTGGGCGTGGACCTGGCCGCCGAGATGAGCAATCCGGCGTGTCCTTGGGGAGCCGATTTCAGCGATGGGACCCTGGCCGCCAATCGGGAAGACAACGACTCTCAGGTAGAGAGCGCGATCTCGCTGGCGAACCGTTACCGGGATACTGTCTCCTCCGTTGCGGTGGGCAATGAAGCCGGCGTCGATTGGTCCGATCACCTGGTTCCGGTAGACCGCCTGATGACTCTCGCAAGCAGAGTCAAAGGGGCGGTTGATCAACCGGTCACGTCTTGCGACAACTACGTGCCCTGGGGCGACAAGCTCGAACCGCTGGCGTCGGTGCTCGACTTCATCTCTGTGCATACGTATCCCGTTTGGGAGCACAAGACGTTGGCGGATGCCCTCGAATACACGCAGGAGAACTACAAATCCGTCGTGGATCGCTATCCCGACAAACCGGTCATGATCACCGAGGCCGGGTGGCCCACCGCCTCGAACGGGCGCGGCATCGAACCCTCGAATGCCTCTGAGGAACTCCAGGCACAGTATTACGAAGATCTCCTCGCATGGACGTCTGCAGAGCAGATCCTCACTTTCGTCTTCGAGGCCTTCGACGAGCCCTGGAAGGGCTCAACCGATCCACTGGAACCAGAGAAACACTGGGGCCTTTTCAGACTTGATCGGACACCGAAACTGGCGATGCAAACGCTGCACGAAGCATGAGACTCTGCCTGCGGCTCCAGCAGCGACGACGCGTCTACAACCACCGCCTCACCGTCCCTCTCAGGCACAGTGACACTGGAACCGTCCGGGGCCGCAGAAGCCCAGAGCCTGGTGATACTCTCGCTCATCGGCAGGAACCTTCCCCAGCGACCGATGGCCGCCGCTTGTACCATCGTTGACTCTGATCCATATGGATTCACCGGGGAGTTCCTCCCAATCGCTGACCCGATCCCTGCAGCCTCGAGTCGGAGCCGCTGGTGTTGGACCCCGGCACGTAATCGGTTGTCGTGGCAGTGATGCCGGGCGGGTCGACAAGTCCCAACCAGTGCGCCGGAGCCAAAGTCACGGTCGACGGAGACGTAACCGTTGAGATTGCGGCCCCGGTCCCCCGACCGAGTGCAACTTCTAGGGATCTCTCCGGCGCCGACCGTTCGGTACATCGCTGACCTCGTCGACTGATCCCACCAGGAAACGATAGGCTCACGAGCGATGCTCGAAGCCCAAACCCTCTACGAGTGCGCGGACTGTGGCCTGCACTACAAGGACCCACAGAAGGCTGACGAGTGCTACCAGTTCTGCACTACCTACCAGGCGTGCAATCTGAAGATCACCCGACATTCTGTAGAACGAAGGCCCCAGCCGCGAGCAAACGAATCAGACTGACCCATCACCAATCGGAGTCAATCAGGAGGTTGAATCGTGCCGGGAGGATCCAGTTATGCCGGGCCGCACGAAGAGCTCGAACGCTACAAGGCAGCTGTCGACGCCAGCACTCGGGACGTGGCAGTCAAGGGCGCCAAGAACCCCTACACATCCCGCAACGGACACATGTTCAGTTTCCTGGACCCTGAAGGATCGATGGCACTCCGTCTGTCGGACGACCTGAAAGATGAGTTTGGCTCGAGATATGACACCGGGCCGGTCATCCAATACGGAAGCGTGATGCGGGGCTACGTGTCTGTGCCGGCGGAGCTTCTGGCCGACACCAAGGAACTGACCTCATGGTTTGACCGGGCCTTCGACTGGATCGGCACGCTGGAACCAAAGCCAACCAAGAAGAAGTAGATCGACCCCCGTCTCAGATTGAGCGCATCAGTCGGGTCATCCAAACGTGCGGCGGGGCCGTAACTATGATTGAGTCCCGAGGATCGCCGGCCAAAAGGCGAGATCAGTCACAACCTGCTGCATGAACGGGACGCAGCGCGGTGGAGGAATCCGTGAAGGAAGCAGAGAAAAAGGCGCTGATCGCGCTGCCGGTCGTGGTGCTGATCGGCGCCGCAATAGCTCTGGCCGGCAGCCAGGGCGGATCTGAAGCGAACGGGATACCCGTCTTCGCCCTTGCGGTGATAATCGCCTTCGCCATCCAGTGGATTGCCTTCGTGCCTGCCTACCTACGCCAAACGGAGAAGTTCTTCGACATCACCGGCAGCCTCACCTACATCTCCGTGGTGATCATCGCCGCTCTACTGAGTTCGGATTTGGATGGAAGATCGATACTGCTGGTCGTACTGATCGGAGTTTGGGCTGCCCGCCTCGGGACCTTCCTGTTCCGCCGCATCCACAAGGCAGGCAAAGACGTGCGGTTCGACGTCCTCAAACCCTCGTTTATCCGGTTCCTGAACGTCTGGACGATCCAGGGCTTGTGGGTGTCGCTCACGCTGGCGGCAGCACTGGCAGCTATCACGACCTCGACCCGCGTCAACCTTGGGGCGTTTGCATTGGTCGGAGCTTTGATCTGGGTGGTGGGATTCGCAATCGAGGTGCTGGCGGATGCACAGAAGAGTCGCTTTCGCTCCGACCCCGCCAACAAAGGCAGGTTCATGAATACCGGTCTTTGGGCCAGGTCCCGCCACCCCAACTACTTCGGCGAGATCGTGCTTTGGATCGGAATCGCGGTTATCGCACTACCCGTCTTGAGTGGATGGCAGTGGGTCACTCTCATATCCCCGGTCTTCGTCTTCCTGTTGCTGACACGGGTCAGCGGAGTGCCCATGCTGGAAAAGCGTGCGGACAAGGAATGGGGCGGGCAGGACGAGTACGAGGCCTACAAAGAGCGTACGCCCGTCCTGGTCCCACGGCTTCGGTAGAACCGACGGACCCCTTCGACGCTTGAATCCGGAAGTCGACCAATCCGACGAGATTGCCGAAGCTCCGGGAGTGACCCCTGGGCACCGTTTTCCTGGCAATGCCGCGCATCATTTTCGGGGCACCCGATTGACAGGAAACCTAGGAAGGGCGGCGTTCGCGCACTGAGGCCAGCACGATGTCGATTGGCGTGGTGGCCATATCGCCCAGTTCCTGAACGTAGTCGTATCCGAAACGACCTTTAATACAAAGGTTGCCTGAGGTGACAGCGTGATCCATCGGCGAGGTCACCTTGACGATCCTGTTGTCCTGCACGTGCAGATCCAGATTGCATCCGACCCCGCAGAACGAGCACACCGTCCGGGTGATGGTTTGCGCCTGCTCGTCCCACAGATCCGCGGCGCGTAGCTCGAACTCGCTGCGGAACATGAGCGCCCCGGTTGGACACACCCCTACACAGTTGCCGCAGTAGACGCAGGCTGACTCTGTGAGATCGACATCGAACTCGGTCGAGATCCGGGCGTCGAACCCGCGTCCGGCAACCTGGATCGCAAACGTGTTCTGGGCATCAGGGCCACAGGCCTCGACGCAGCGGTAGCAGAGAATGCACTTGCCGTAGTCACGCACGTAGAGCTCATCGTGGGTCTTGACCGGTTGGGCGACCGTCTCGGCCCGACCCAGTTCAGGAAGGTAATGGTGTCCAGCCCGGCGCTGATCGCGATCGTCAGCGGAGCCCGACTCCAACCCATAGCGAGTCGGGTCCACTTCGTAGTAATCCATCCAATCCCGCGTCTGCGAGTCGACCAGCGAGAGATCCACCGAGGAGGCGAGAAACTCGAACACCATCTTGCGACTGTGCCGCACCGATTCGCTGTCCGTCGAGATCTGCATACCCTCCTCGGCCGCTCTGGAGCAGGACGGGACCAACGTTCGGGAACCTTCTACTTCCACGACACACACCCGGCACGTATTCACCGGAGTCAAGGTCTCCAAGTAGCAAAGCGTCGGTTGATCCTTCCCGATCGACCGGCACGCATCCAGGATCGAGCTTCCCTTGGAAACGGAAACCTGCTCTCCGTCGACGACGACCGTCAGCTCGCTCACGCGCTGCCCCCGATCAAGCCGAGGGCGATGAGCGATTGGATCGCACTGCCGGCGGTATGTCCCAGCCCACAAATCGATGCCAACCGCATCCCATCGTTGATCTCAGACAGAAGCGCGAGCTCGCCCGAGGATCCGTTGAGAGGGGCGCCGGCGACGATGCGGTGGAGGGCCTCTTCCTGTCGCACCGTACCCACGCGACAAGGGACACACTGACCGCACGACTCGTCCCTGAAGAAAGCGGCGATTCGCGCAGCCAGGTCGTCGAAGTCCGTTGAGATCCCGAACGGCATGATCACGGCCGTTCCCAGGGAGACTCCGGCCGCCCTAGTGCCCTCGAAAGTCAGCGGCAGGTCGAGGAGATCCTTGCCAACGAACGATCCTGCCACACCGCCCAGCAGGATGGCAGCGAGATCTTCAGTCGGTCCGCCGGCCAGGTCGATGAGTTCTCGGAGCGTTGCTCCGAACTCGACCTCGTAGACCCCGGGATTGGCGAGGTCGCCAGACATACAAAACAGCTTGATGCCCGTTGATTCAGGGGTGCCCAGAGATGCGTAGGCATCGCCACCCTCGTTCAGAATGAGCGGCAGGTTGATCAACGTCTCCACGTTGTTGACGATGGTCGGCAAGCCGAACAAACCGGCTTCGGTAGGGAAGGGAGGCTTCTGCCTCGGTTCTCCGCGATACCCCTCGATGGAATTGAACAAGGCGGTCTCTTCGCCGCAGATGTAGGCGCCGCCACCCATCCGGATCTCAATATCGAAATCCAGGTCGGACCCGAGAATGCCTCTACCCAGTAGTCCGGCTTCCCTGGCCGTGTCGAGCGCCCGGGCCACGTGATGAGCTGCACGCGGGTATTCGCCCCTGACGTATAGGTACCCGCGTCTGGCCCCGATCGCATAACCGGCGATGAGCATTC
>CBDTUP010000064.1:0-9935 GCA_965363685.1 uncultured bacterium
AGGCGGACCACGTCCTGAGCTGGAACGTTGATCCGGAGAGCTACTCGGACAGACTCGCCGTCTTCCTCGCTTCACTCACGTCCGGCTGAAATGCTGCCTCAGAGGGTCGACTCGATTGTCTCCACCAGCTTCTTGACCGAGAGCATGCCGTAGTCAAAGACAAAAACCTGACCATCGGTCATGGTCACGACGGCTTGTTTCATCAAACCCTTTTTGGCTGCTTTGACGCTGGCGATCTCGGCGGTGGGTAGCTCGACCCTCGCCTCCTGATCGTTCGAGTAGCGATAGACGGTGTGGCCTCCCGCCGCCGCGAAGGTGCCGACGTCCAGGAAGATCGCTTTGACGATCGTCTTGTTGCTCGACTCGTAGAGGGAAACGAACGTAACTGCTTCATCGGTTACCTTCAGCTTCCCCGTGTACCTACCGCCTTCTTCGGGCAGATAATTGATGGCCCACTCGCCCAGTTCCTTCGACATGGCTCACCCTTCACTATGAATCTTCTGCCATGCTAGAACGAGAACATAGTGGCTGCATTCCCGATGTTTCCTGTCAATCGAGCACCCTGTATTTGATATGCCCCATTGACAGGAAACATCAAAAAGGAAGCAGGGCTGCCGGATGGCAGCCCTGCTTTTTCGCTAGTAGGTCGTTTGTGGCTAGCCGCCCAATGCGGCGATGCTCGCCTCCAGGAGCGCTTTCGTGTAACTCGGATTGTGGACCCCGAAACTGTGGTCTTCGGGGAGAATGAAGATGTAGTTCCACAGCGCCTGGGCTTCTGCGGCCGGGTAGAACCCGACGACCGGATGGCCCTCGCCGTCCTCCACTGCCCACATGCCCTTGCCTTCGAGGAGTCCCCCGAGGTCAGCCAGCATGGCCTCAATCTCGGCCCTCACCTCGCTGTAGTCGAAGTCCTCGCCGTGGCACTCAGTGCACGAAGCCTCGACCGGAGCGAAGGTGTGGTTGTCGGCCTCACCCACGTGGCAGGTCACACATGTGTCCCCGACCAAGCTGTAGTGAGCGCTCGCGCTGCCGGAGACGTCACCGGCGCCGCCGACACCCAGCAACATGGCCGTCTGCGGACCATGGTGCGGTCCCCAGTGGGTGCTGGTGACTTCGATGTTGCCATCAGCATCGGCCTCGGCGATTTGGCGCCGCGGCTGGTGACATACACCACACAGGTTGCCCTTGCCGCCGTCAAAGGTCACGCCTTCAAATGCGAAGAGGTCAACAGGTGATTCGGTCTCCAGGGCCCAGTCGGCACCAGTGAAGCTGGTGTGAATCTGGTGGCAGGTGCGGCAATCCTGGTGGGTCGGATTGGGATCGCCATCCTCGACCTCGGTCGGATTGAGTCCGGCTGCAACCATCGCGCTAAAGACTGCTCCAGAGTGGCATCCGGCACACGAACCGCGACCGCCGGCATATGCCGCCGCCGTACCCGATCCGTGAACTGATGACTCCCAAGCCACCTTCTTGCCCGTGATAATGCTCGTGTCGTTATGACATTCGGTACAGGACAGATCGGCTGCATTGAGATCAGCGGCAGCAGCTCCATCGGCGCCGGCGGGACCGGCGGGACCGGCAGGACCAGCAGGACCAGCAGGTCCGGCGGGACCGGCGTCCCCGTCGGCACCTGTACAGGCTGCCAAGAGCAGGATCAAGCTCAAAGCGATGAACCCGTATTTGCGCATATGCTCTCCTTCCCTGAATGGGAATTGTGTCCTATCCAAGATTCTCTGCCATGCCGCCACAGCACCGTAAGGGCCGTTCGACCCTTTGTCGGAAAAGCGAGGAACAGTGCGTATATTCGAATATCCGCATACATCAGGACAAGAATCCCCTAACCCATCGGTATGGCCAAAGGTCCACAACCAAGACCTCCTTGAAGTCCTAATCAACAGAGGGTCAAACGGAGATCGAATCCAGGACGCGGCCCATTCTCTCGATCCCGATCAGGACCGCTTCAGTTGGTTCGCCGGCGAAACACAGTCGCATGAATCCTGGCTCACCCACCCGGCAGGCGGACCCGGGAGTGAGGTTCACGTTGGCCTCATCGAGCAGCATCCGCCACAGCTCCCCTTCGGCTTCCCACGAGACTTCGGACATGAAGGACCGCATGTCGCAGAAGACGAAGAACCCTGCCTCTGATGCCAGATAGCGGACACCGATCTCGTCGAGACCAGCAGTCACTTGCTGATATGCCGATCCCAGCCGCCGCCGGTTCTCCTCGACATAGCAGTCGACCCAACGGCCGTCCGCAATCATCTGCCCGAGCAGTTGCTGGGTGTCGCCCGAACAGCATGCCCAGTAGGCGAGTCCGTCGACGGCCTGCATCACCCGCTCGTTCTCGGTGATCAGTATGCCGCACCGTAGACCGCTCATGGCGAAGTCCTTGCTGAAGGCCCAGACGATATGCACCTTCTCTCCCAGCACCGGCAGCAGTGACGCCACACTCACGAACGGAGTGTCCCCGAAAGTCGAGAGTGCATAGATCTCGTCGAAGACGACGTGAATGTCGTTCTCCTCAGCCCAACTCAGCACCTCCTGAATCTCGTCGGGACCGTAGACCCGACCCAACGGGTTGTTGGGCGTCGTGAAGAGGAGCGCGGGCACCGGGCGACCGGCCCCGGAGAGGGCGGCATCAAGGCGAGTGCGGGTCAACGCGAAGCCATCCTCGCTGTCGCAGTGCACAGGGACAATCGTGAGCTCATCGCGTGTCTCCAGGTCGGCCCAGAACCCGGCGTAACTCGGTGTCGGAACCAACACACCGTCGCCCGGGTCGCAGAGCGCATAGAACAGCAACTCCAGCACGGACCCGGCCCCCGACAACACCGCTACCTGCTCGGGAGCAATCTCACGTCCGAGGAAGGTGCGACCCATGAACCGGGCCAGTTCCTCCCGAAATGCAGCCGATCCGATCATCGTGTCGTAGCCGATCGCCGACTGAGTGATGGAACGGCACTCGGCCATCTTCGGCTCGAGGAGATCCCAGGTGAGCTTGTTCTCCGCGACGCACATCGACACGTATCCGTCTAGATTGTCGACCGGATGGCAGGCTGCGCCCGCCCTAGCGAAGTTCTCGTGAATGTACTCGGCCAGCGGCGGACTCACTACCAGCCGCTCGCCCCGCAACGACAGACCCGACGTCACAACCGCTCCTCTCGATCGTCGGAGTGTATCGGCCGGGCCCATACTCAGCTGTCGCCACGGGGTAGGTTGGAAAGCCGGAGGCAACCATGAGAGCTGATGAGTACATCCACCACGACGCTGTTGGACTTGCCGAACTGGTTCGCGACGGCGAGGTCCAGCCGAAGGATTTGATCGCCGCCGCGATCTCCAGAATCGAGACGTTCAACCCCCGTATCAATGCGGTGATCCACAAGCTGTACGATCGGGCCAACGCCGCCGTCACAGATCTTCCGGAAGGGCCCCTCCGGGGTGTGCCCTTCCTCATCAAGGACCTTCTCGCGCACATGAGCGGCGTCCCGACGACCGGCGGCAGTCGTTACTTGCGCAACTTCGTTCCCGATCACGACACGGAGTTGATCTCGCGGTATCGGGCGGCCGGTCTCGTTTTCCTCGGGAAGACCAGCCTGCCGGAGTTCGGGCTAATGGGCGTGACCGAGCCGGAGTTGTGGGGAACCACTCACAATCCCTGGGACCTAGCGAGAACGCCGGGCGGGTCCAGCGGCGGGGCCGCGGCTGCGGTCGCCGCCCGGTTCGTTCCTGCAGCGCATGCAGCAGACGGTGGTGGATCGATCCGGATTCCGGCTTCTGCCTGCGGGCTCTTCGGCCTGAAGCCGAGCCGTGGCCGGGTTCCCCTCGGACCGGTACTGGGAGACTCCTGGATGGGCCTGGTTCAGGAGCATGCCATCACCAGAACCGTCCGAGATTCGGCGGCCCTACTCGATGCCGTCGACGGTTCCGACGTCGGCGCACCGTACGCTGCTCCTGCGAAAAGCCGCCCGTTTGCCGAAGAAGTTCGAACCGACCCGCCCAAACTTCGTATCGCATTCACCGATCGGGCCTTGTTCGGCAATGACAGCCACCCGGATTGCACCGCAGCCGTTCGGGACGCGGCGGAACTGCTCGAAGGACTCGGGCACGATGTGAGCGAATCGACGCCAGACTATGACAAGCGTGGGTTGACTCTTGCGTATCTCCGCATCGTCGCTTCCTCTGTCGCCGCCGACCTCTCTCACTACGAGCAGGCCACCGGCCGCAAGCCGACACCCGATCAGTTCGAGATCGAGACCTGGATGATGGCGCTCATCGGCCGCAAGACACCTGCCTCAGTTCTGGCGTCGGATCTCGCTCTGATCGGACGCGCCACCCGGGGTATCGGCAGGTTCTTCGAGAACTACGACCTGCTGCTCACCCCGACGTTGGCTCATCCCCCTGTTCTAATAGGTGAACTCGCCTCAAGTCAGTCCGACCGCAACGCAATGAAGGCGCTGATGAGACTTCCGGTGCGCAAGCTCCTCGACAAGGCTCTCGACCAGCTGGCGGCGGAGGCCCTGAACGCAACGCCGAACACGATGCTCTTCAACGAGACCGGCCAGCCGGCAGCCTCGATACCCCTCTTCTGGAGCCAGTCCGGGTTGCCGATCGGAGTGCAGGCCGTAGCAGGGTTCGGACGCGAGGACTTGCTCTTCAGAGTCGCAGGGCAACTCGAACGAGCGCGTCCGTGGTCGGATCGTCTGCCACCGGGATTCGGCGAACCGCCGGCCACCAGTGGATAGGCAACGTTTTCGCGGACTGAGCACGTAAGATTAAGGCGGGATGGAGCGCTACGGCGATTACAGGGCAGAGATAGAGATTCGGGCGTGCGGCGCTCCGAAGTATCGCGTGACGGTCACTCTCGGGGGAAAGAACGTCGGCACCGATTATGCAGCAACAGAAAGACAGGCCGAGCAACTGGCCGTCCAGATGATCCGCCGCCATCAGCAACTCCACCGGCCGAGCTATCAGACCGTCATCAGCGCCAACGGCTGATCGAGTCCATTCGCAGCCGGTTCCTACGAACCGGTGATTCCTCCGATGGCTTCCAGAACTTCGTCGATGTCGGCATGGTCGCCGGCGAAATCCTCGTAGTCGGAGTACCCGACCGTATCTCCGGGACCGATCACAAGCGTCGCTCCGAGCTGAAACGGACGGCGGCCCGTCTTCCGCTGACGGTGACCCTTCCTGGCCGTCTTGGCCGCGGCGACCCAGGCCGCAGGAGAGACCATCGCCCCTAGGCCGAGTTTCCGGGTTCCGGCGATCTCGGCGGCCTTTCCATCCTCGTCGAGTAGAACCGGGAAGGGGACCGCCTCATCTTCGATGAACGCTTTCGCATAGCGCCGGCCGCCGGTACCGATGGCGGTGACTCCTGCTCCGGTCGCCAGGATCTCCTCGTATCTATCGCGGACCTGACCGGCCCGCTCGCGGCAAGTCAGTCAGCCGAAGTGGCGGAGAAACAGAATGACCTGCGGGCGATCGGCCCACAGATCTCCCAAGCGGTGCTCGTCTCCCTCGGGATCCACGAGGACCTGCTCGGCCAGAGCCTTGATGTCAATCTTCATTGCAGGGATTCTGGTCGCTCGGGCAACCTAGCGAGAATCCGGGGATGTCGACCTTGCTGCAGGTTCAACCGTCGTAATCGACGTCGGCACCACCGCTGGTTTCGATCCGTGACCGATCGGGATCTCCCACCACCGTCACATTGGCGCCACCGGATGCCTTTCCTTCGACAGAATCGGTGGCGAACACCCGCACATCCGCTCCCCCGCTCACATCGACCTCAACGTCGCGGGCCTCCAGGTCGGATAGGTCGGCATCGGCACCCCCAGACGCGTCGAGGCGGTACCCATCGGTGGTGCCGGAGGCAGTCAGATCTGCGCCGCCGCTGATATCTATGGCGTCCAACGATCCGACGGTCACTTGGACCAGATGATCGCCGACAACCATCGTCACCTGTCCTTCGAATTCGATCACCAGCGTCGAGCCGCGGACCTCCGTTACGAGTTGGTCGAGGAGATTGTCGTCGACCGATACCGAAACCGCCGTATCCGCACCCGGGTCGACGACGAGTTCAACGTTGACGCCGGCACTGATGTCGAGACTCTCGAACGAGCCGACATTTCGATCTTCGGAGACCACATCGCCCGAACCGACCGTCCCGCAGGCTGTACTTGCCAGGCAGAGACAGGTCAGTGCTGCCAGTCGTCCGATTCCGCTGCGTATTCTCATTTCCAGTCCCGTTTCTTTTTGACATATGCCAGGTGAGTCTCCCGGCCGACCGTCGATGAGGCGAGACCGGGCGGGATTCCCCTACGAGGAGCCGGGAACGCCCACCGAACGACACGCGGCCCTCCTACCAACCTACTCCCCCATCCACAGCCATGATCGAGCGGGAGACGTCCGCCATATTCAACTCAGAGGCGTTATATTCAAACCGCTTGACTATATGTTCAACCGACCATATATTCACATCAGTTGAACATCTCTGAGAAGGAGGAGGATGATGGATTCAACCAAGAAAAAGGCAACAGCAATCTTCGGTCTGGTCCTGCTCGTGATTTACTCAGTCATCATGATGGCGTCGAGCGGTGAGGCCGGGAACTGGGCCTGGCTCGTGCTTGCGGCCGGCATTGTGCTGCTCGTCATTCCAGCCACCTCAGGCATCAACTCCCGATCCCGCAATGACGGTTGACCCCGACAGCGTCGGCCTGATCAGTTCAGAAGGCCAGATCGAAGCGCTGTCCAATCCGATACGGATCCGGATCCTTCACCAGGCCCGAACTCCGATCACGGTCGCCGAACTCGCCGAGAGGTTCGACGTGCCGAAGACCCGGCTCTACTACCACCTGAACCTCCTGGTGGAAGAAGGGTTCCTGACTCAGGTCGATGAGCGGAAGTCGGGAGCGCGAATCGAGAAGATCTATCTCCGGACCGCCGCCAATCTGCAACTCAGTCCTGATCTCGCCGAAGCCATCGGAGACACACGAAGGGCGGCCGAAGCAGCGGCCGCCCTCATCTTCGAACCGGCCCGGGCGGACACGGAGGACGTGCTGGAGAGGAGGATGAGGGGCATCGACCAACCCGGCGTCCTGGCCCGAAGCATGTTCCGGCTCAGCGCCGACGACGTCGCGAGATTCGAGTCGAGGTTCAACGACCTGCTGTCGGATCTCCGTTCTGCACACGCCGATTCGGGTCCCGACGCCGACATGTATTCGTACACTGTCGCTCTGGTTCCGATCGACGACGAGGAGGAATCGTGAAATCAGTGGGACGACAACCAGCCGGTCTGTTCGATTCACCTCATCGACGGTTCTATGCAATCGCTTTCGGATGGTCCTGGACCTTCTGGATCGGAGCCTGGCTGCTCGGCGAGGCACTCGACATCGGCGACACACTCTTCAATGAGGAACTGGTCTGGCAACTCATCTTCGAACGCGACGTGGCAGCGAAGGTCTTGCTGGTGTCGTTGCTTTCACTGTTGGCCGTATTCGGGCCGATGATCGGCGGGATCATCTCCTGCCGGGTGGATCCTGCTATCCCTGCTCATCACCTGCGGGACAGTCTCCGGCGCCGGGGTATCGGCTCCCAGACCTGGGCAATGATGCTGGGAGCGCTGGGTATTGTGATCGTTCCCCCACTCCTGATAAGCGTGCTGGCGTTCGACAAGACGCCGGACGGCCCTTCGATCGGCACGGTCCTACCGTTCCTTCTCGTCCTTTTCGTGGTTCAGATGGTCACCTCCGGAACCGAGGAGTTCGGGTGGCGCGGCTATCTGGCCGAGAAGATGCTGCAGGAAAGGAACTTCTGGGATGCCGGTTGGTCAATCGGCTGGGTCTGGGCTGCCTGGCACTACCCGGTTGTGGCGATCATGTTCATCCAAGCCGGGATGATTCCCGTCCAGATCATCGGTTCACTGGCCGGATTCACGATGGGGATTGTGGCCATGTCGATCTTCCACGCCTGGTTCTATCAACGGACGAGCAGCGTCTTTCTGAACATCGTGATCCACTCGCTCTTCAATACGCTCCCTTTCACCATCGTGCTTCTGTACGAAGGCTCCCCCGCCGCCCTGTTGTCGAACCTGCTGCTGTGGGCAATCGTGTTCTATCTGCGCAAGCGGGAGGGGATCAGTGACTGACGCAACCGCCACCAAAATGAGAAGGCGTTGGCTCCGCCGTACCGTCAAGACTCTTGGAGTCCTGCTGGTGGTGGTCGCCGCCATCTTCGGCTGGGCATCGATGTCTACCGATGACTCGCTCTATGCCAGGGCGCTGATCTGGATGCAGGCGGACACGGAAGATTGGACGCGTTTTCCGGCCCGCATCGTCAAGGCCTCGCCGCAACCCCTCATATTCGAGGCCGGCCAACTGCCCGATGACGCTCTCCGCTCTCTTCAGGTCGACAACGGCCCCGGCCTCGTCGAATCCGACTTCGATACGGCCCTCGAGGAGGCAGGAACGACAGCGTTCATCGTCCTCCAGGACGGTCAGATCCTCACCGAGCGTTACTTCAACGGGTCCTCGCGCGACGCGACTCAAACATCGTTCTCGGTAGCCAAGTCGTTCGTGTCGACCTTGATAGGAATCGCCATCGGCGAAGGTCACATTGGCAGCATCGACGATCGTCTCGTCGAATACATCCCTGAGCTTCTGGAGACGGACGGGAGAATGGCAGAGATCACGATCCGGCACCTGGTGTCGATGTCATCCGGACTCCGGTACGTCGAGGCAGGCATGCCCTGGACGGACGATTCCCGCACCTACTACTCCCCCGACTTGCGAGCTGCTGCCTTGGGCGTGGAGGTAGACAAACCGCCGGGCGAGACCTGGTTGTACAACAACTACAACCCGTTGCTGCTGGGAATGGTGCTTGAACGCGCAACCGGAATGCCGGTGGCCGAGTTCCTGGAGACCCGACTGTGGCAGCCGATGGGCGCTGAGGCCGATGGATCGTGGAGTCTCGATTCCGAGTCGAGCGGTTTCGAGAAGATGGAGTCGGGAATCAACGGCCGCGCCATCGACTTTCTCAAACTCGGGTGGCTGTTTCTCAACAATGGCCGCAACGGTGACCTTCAGGTTGTCCCAGAGGAGTGGGTGGCAGAAGCAACCCGGGTGGATACGACCACCGATCCTGCCTCGCACTATCAGTACTTCTGGTGGATCGATGAGGAACGGGATGCCTACTACGCCGCAGGGAACCACGGCCAGTTCATCTACGTGGCCCCGGAGCACGACCTGGTGATCGTGCGGATGGGTACTCGCTACGGCTACGACGACTGGGGCCCCATCCTCGGCCAGATCGTGGACCAGCTGACAACGGGATAGTCGCCACCACCCCCTTCCAAAGCCCGTTCTGGCGTCAGAAACCCGTCAAAACTGGCGTGATTCTCACGCCAGAACGGTGGATTCAAGGGGCCGAGCAGCAACCAAACCTGTAACTGATTCGTTACCTCGGTGTGACCTCGTCGAGACCTGGACCATAAATGATTAGGGAGAAGGAAAGCCTAATTGAAGGAGAACGACCATGAGGACGAACAGGATCGCAATCCTCGCCGGCGTCGCGCTGATCCTCGCCGCGTGCGGAACCTCACTCCCCCAGTCGACAGATGCCACCCAGCCTCCATCGACGGATCAGCCTGTGACCACAACCACCGTCGTTGGCACCACGGTCCCGGATGTACCCGACACCACGGTTCCTCCGACGACCACAACCACGAGCACCACTCCGGCGACCACGACAACTACGACGGAGCCGGTTATCGAAGAGGTCGAGGTCTACGTGTTCCTGACCGGAGGACCGGACTCGGACACCGACAACCTCGATTGCAGCCAGGTTGCACCGGTAGTGAGGATGGTCGAACCGCCTGCTTTGCTGGCCGGAGCGATGCAAGCGCTGCTGGCCGGACCGACGGCCGAAGAGGTCGCGGCCGGCTATTA
>CBDTUP010000065.1:0-9907 GCA_965363685.1 uncultured bacterium
TCTTTGCCGGACACGACGGCCCACTCGCTATAGACGATTCGCCACCGGCCGTCGTCGCCTCTTTCAAGACCGATCAGGGAAACAACACCTTCCCACTCATCGTCTATGAGCCGAATCCGGTTTCCGTCGGAATCGACTACGTACTGCGGCGACCATGAGTCGGTCACTTGGAGCAGTACATCGCCGTTCTCGAACTCCTGGGAAATCTGGACATCGTCGACCGTGAGTCCGCCGTCATCCTGCACCCAACCGTTGGATGAGTATTCGGCTAAGTATCCCAACACGTTCGCGTAGCAATCGCACGTGTCGGCGTAGATCAGTCTCAGGTAATCCGGTGCCAGCTCAGGGAAGGTGAACAGGTAGGAGAAGTACTCCGAGATCGCCACGATGGCTTCGGTCGGGTCGTCGACGTCGTTGTCTGGGAGTCGAACCTCTGTTGGGGCAGTCGTCGTGGTCGATTCCGGAGAGATGACCGTCGTCGATGTCGTGCTCGGTGGAGCAGAGGTAGTTGTGCTGGGCGTGGCATCGACGGACACAGTTGTCGATGACGCAGTCGTCGAGCATGCACCGAGCACCAGCATCGCTACGAGAAGCCGTCCCCACCATCCCTGGATCCGCATCCATTACCTATCGTTAGCAAACGACTAACAACGATCGTACCCAAACATGTCCTGCCCTGCCATTGACCTGTAGATAGAGTTTTCGCGGTCCAGCCGTAGGCAAGAGCCCGACAGGGGAACCTGGAGAGGCATCCGGTGCGTTCAAGCTGATGAAGGCACGAGCAGCAGGAGAACACATCGTGGCAAATGTCACCCATTCGGGTAGCCCGGGGATGGAACCGATCAGGCAGCGTGGTGCCAGCCGCAGCAAGTTCATGCCGGCAGTGCTGGCCGTTCTCGTACTGCTGAGCGGATTCGGGCTCGGGGCCCTCTATGCCTCCTTTGTCACCGAAGATGCTCCCGTTCCAGAGCAAGGAGCGAGCCTCACGGCAGACGACCTACCTGTTCTCGCCCAGCCGCCGGCCGGCGCAGTCGCTTCCGCGTCCGCCGCCACCGCTGCCGTGACCCAGACCGCTCCGCCTGATCCGGGATTTGGTTCCACCGAGGTTGCCTTCGTCACGAACTTCCCGCTGGTCGACTTCGACTGGGAGAGGGTGACCATTCCCATGGAGGAAGGTTTTGACCTGCGCTGGTTCGGTTTGCTGGGAGATGCATATGCCGCGGTGGGGTTTGGGTGGCCTATCGACGGCGGGGAGTACCTGGCCACCTGGAAGTCTTCCGACGGAAGCGAGTGGACCGAAGCCGGGCGGCTCGAAATACCGGAGCGGACCTCGATGTATGAGGTAGTCGGCTCCGACGGACGATTGTTCGCCATGGGTGAATCGTGGGATCGATCAGAGCCGGGCCGCCGGGTCATCTACGGGACCACCGACGGTGTTGAGTGGTCCGAGTTCGAGTTGCCGTATGAGAGTGATGGCTCCGGCTATGCATATCTCCAGGGTGTCGCCGCCAACGAAACCGGCACCGTGGTCGTGATGACAATCGAGAACTACCCGGAAGAGGCCCCGCAGACGATTGAGATCAAAGGCTTCACAGTCGAGGTCAACCACAGATTCGGGTCCTACACGCTGATGGACGCATCCGGAACGGAAGTGCTCAGCGGTTCCACCGAGGACATCTGGCACTGGCAAGAAGATGGCCAGGGAATCTTCCATCCCAGCACCGGCGAGTTGATTACCACCGTGCCTTGGGAGATCTGGGAACAAGGTTGGAGCACCGCCTACGACGATCGGGCGTACGGATCTCCACTTCCCATTCCGCTCGAACCAACCGAACCGTATACCCCGCCGACTATTTCGGTGGAGTGGGACGGATACCTGATCACGCTCGATGAAGGAGCCGGCGAGTACGCGGTAGTCGAGACAGAATCCGGCGAAACGATCGCGGCCGGTCCGATCGAGCAGATCTGGCGTGGCCCTGCGCCGGTGTTCGAGGATCCGGAAACCGGACAGGTGATCCTCAGCGTCACCTGGGAGGAGTGGGACAAAGCCGAAGAGGCTTCCTGGATGAACTACGAGGAGGCGTATTACGGCGACACCTGGTACCACACTGAGACGATCGTCCTGTTCTCGGCCGACGGTGCTGAGTGGACCGAAACCGAAGTGTCTAGCAGTTCATCGGGTTCGACCGTGACTGTCATGGCAACCGAGGACGAATTCATCCTGAACGTCGCCTCGTACGGCGAGTTCGGCGAGAACCGGGCTGTGTGGACCTCAACGGACGGCACAGACTGGGCAGTAGGAGAACCGATCGAAGAGGGTGAGCGCTACCTCCACAGCATCATCGCGACGGAGGACGGGTTGCTGGGTATCGGTGAGGGTCCGGGTGGTCAGGCGATCTGGTCATCAGAGCGGGGCGAGCGATGGGTTTCCGAGTTCACGATCGGACCTCAAGACGACGGCACCTATGTTTGGCTGACGGCGATGGGCGATGGTCCGATTGGCACCGTGGTAGTTGGAAATCGTGAGGGTTCGTACGACTACAAGCCCCTGGCTGTCGAGAAGGGCGGCCTCACAGCCGAGTTCGAGGGCGAGTTCGTGGTCCGCATTACCACGGAGGCCGGCGAAGAAGCGTTGTTGTTGACCTGGGACGACGTTGAGTCCGGAACTCTGGGTGAACTGGTCGTATACGAAAACGAGGAAACCCTTTTCTACGGTCCCGATGGCGAACTGCTGATGACGATCACCAACCAAGAAGCTCGGGAAGCCTATGAGTCCCGCGATGAGGAAGCTCAGTCGGCTGTTCAACAGGTGATGTTCCTCCAGACCGACGGCACCTGGCATGAGGTGGCCGTAGACGGCGCCGGCGCTAACCACGTCTCCGGCATGGTCGTCGGTGACTCCCGAGTGCTGTTGGGCGGAGTCGAATGGGACAACATCTACTACCCGGAGGAAGGCTTTGGAGGTGGCTCTTCGAACATTGTGGTTTTGATCGGTTCGCCGGCCGAATAGCGGCAGAATTGGAGGCGGCATCGAACCGACCGGCTACGATGCCGCCTCCACAGGAGAAAGCACACTTCTCCTCCTTGGCAGTCGGGAAGAACCCGTGGATTCTGATTTCATCGTGGAGCTGATTGGCTACGTCGGGTCTGCAATGGTCGTCCTCTCCCTGACCAGGACTTCGATCCTCAAACTGCGCTTGTTCGGGCTCGTAGGCGCGACGATCTTCGTTGTGTACAGCCTGTTCATTCAGGCTTACCCGATCGCGGTTGTCAATGTGGTCATCGTCGGGATCCATCTCTACTTCCTGCGGGGCCTGCTCTCCAGGAAGAACGAGTTCTTCACAGTTCTCGAAGTGAGAGCCGACTCCCGCTACCTCGAATACTTCCTTCAGTTCCACGAGGAGGACATCCGCACCTACCACCCCGATTTCCAGTTCGAGCCGCGCGCAGACCAGGTGCAGGTGTTCCTGCTACGGGACCTGGTTCCGGCGGGTCTCTTGATCGGGCGTCGGTGCGTCGATAGCTCGTTCGAGGTTGAACTCGATTATGTAATTCCGCGCTACCGGGATTTCCGCATCGCCGAGTTCCTCTATTCGGAGCTATCCGGCGTGTTCTCCGACCCGCAGTGTGAAAAGGCCTGGAGCCGGCCGGGAACAGAGATCAACACCAAGTATCTCGAACGGATGGGATTCACATCCTCAACCGAACGGGGCGGCGAAACGATCTATGTGAAGGACCTCACCGGGATGGCCGGCGGCCGCCGCTGATCAGCTCAGATAGTCGAGCGTCACCGCGGTGTGCAGGGCAATACCGACGGCCATCGAGTCTTCGTCGAACCGCACCAGGTTCGAGTGATTGACCGGAGCAGTTCCCGGCTCGAGATCAGTCGGGCAAGAACCCAGGAACACCATCACACCGGGGACCTTCTGCAGCACGTAGGACCAATCCTCAGCACCCATGATCGGAGTCGGGGCGTGAACCACGTGATCCTCGCCGACCAGATCCGTGGCAATCGCGCCGACCCGGGCGGCGACGTCGTTGTCGTTGACCGTCATGGGATAGCCGCGCTCTATCTCAACGGTGGCATTGACTCCATTTGCCGCGGCGACTCCGGAGACGACCTGTTCGATCATTGCGTGTAGCTGATCCCGCCGTTCCTCCGACACAGTTCGGGTGGTTCCAGCGAGGGTGGCCGTGGCCGGAATCACGTTGTAGGCAGTGCCGGCGTTGATCTGCGCGAACGTGAGCACGGCCGGATCAAAGACATCCACCGTACGGGTCAAGGCAACCTCGGCGGCAGTGACGATCTGGGCTGCGACTGTGATCGGGTCCACCGCGTTCCAGGGGGCCGAGGCGTGGCCGCCCTTGCCGTGCACGGTCACTGTGATTTTGTCGGCCGCGGCCATGTATGGGCCCGGCTTCAAATGGACCGAGCCCGCCTCGTACAGGCTGGTCACATGGATGGCGAATGCTCTGGTCGGTGTGGGGTCGACCTGATCGAGCAGACCTTCGTCGAGCATGTAGCGCGCTCCAAAGTGGCCTTCTTCTCCGGGTTGAAACATGAACAAGACCTTGCCGGAGAACTCCGTCTTCCTCCCCGACAGCATGCGGGCTGCACCAACGAGCATCGCCGTGTGCAAGTCATGGCCACAGGCGTGCATTTGTCCCGAGTGCTCGGAGGTGAAGTCGAGTCCGGTGTCCTCGGGCATGGCGAGACCGTCCATGTCGCCACGTAGGACAATCGTGGGACCCGGCCGGCCGCTGTCGAGAACGGCCGCGATTCCTGAGGTGGTTTCGTGGAGGTGGAGCTCGAGAGGCAGTCCTTCGAGTGCTTCGAGCACTGCCGCTCGGGTCTTGGGAAGATGATTGCCGACCTCGGGAATCCTGTGGAGTGATCGACGGAGCAACTTGATCTCCGGGAGCATGTGGCGTGAATCTGCAAGCAGCGTGGCGTAGTCCATGGGCAGGATGGTAGAAGCCCGCGTCGTGGCCTGAATCCGTCCCGGGACGAAGGTAGTTTGGTGCATTGGAGAGAGGAGCTGATCTTGGAGAGAACGCCGAGCAAGGAATACCGTGCCCGAATCTGGGTCAAGTTGAGTGATGACTTTCTACCGCACCCGCTGCTGTCGAAGGCTGAACTCCAGGAGCAGCTGGCGGAAGCTCTGGATATTGGTAAGCCCGACTCCCTGATCGTGTCAATCAGGGTCGACGATCCGCGCTGATGCCGCGAAGGTGTGAAGTCTGCCGGGAAAGCCAAGGACCCCGGCAAAATCGCCGGGGGTCCTTGGTCACCTAGATGCACCGTCGGGTTACCGGAACTTCTCTCCGCTCTTGGCTCGCTCGACAAGGATTCCCGCAGGGACGAAGCGTTCACCGTGTTCGGCGGCCAACTCCTCGAGATCTGCCACCACCTCTGCCGCTCCGACCTGGTCGATCCAGAAGAACGGTCCACCGCGGAACGGCGGGAAGCCGAGCCCCATCACGGCACCGATATCACCGTCGAGCGGCGAACCCAGGATGCCTTCCTCCAGGCACCGGGCGGCTTCGTTGGCCATTGCCAGCCACATCCGTTTCTGGATCTCCTCCGCTGCGATCTCGCCCCGTGGTCCGAGTCCCAGTGCTGCGTAAACGGTCTCGTCGACGTCGCCGCGTTTGCCCTTCTCGTCGTACAGATAGAAGCCTCGGCCGTTCTTGCGACCCTTGCGATCGTCGGGGAAAGCGCCGACTCCATCAGGTCCCTTCATCCGCTCGCCGTAGGCCTCGACCATGATGTCGGCGATCTTCACGCCGACATCGATGCCGACCTCATCGGTGAGCAGAATGGGTCCTATCGGGAAACCCCACTTCACCATCGCGTCGTCGATTGCTTCGACTGTGGCTCCCTCGGCCAGGAGATGCATCCCCTCGTTCGAATAGGGACCGAGAATCCTGGTGGTGTAGAAGCCGGTGCCATCCTTCACGACGATCACGGTTTTGCCTTGCTTCTTTCCGAACTCGACAGCCGTGGCCGTTGCCCAGTCGGCGGTCCGGTCGGTGACGATGATCTCGAGTAGGGGCATCTTCTCGACGGGTGAGAAGTAGTGCATGCCCAAGACGGTCTCCGGACGGGATGAAGCAGCGGCAATGTCGCTGATCGGAAGGGAGGAAGTGTTCGAGGCAAAGACCGTCTCTGGTCCGGTGATGGACTCGAGCTCCCTCAGAATCGATTGCTTGAGGTCGAGTGACTCGAACACAGCTTCGATTACCAGGTCACTATCGGCGAAGCCGGTCCAGTCGGTGGCTCCTGTGACTCGGAGCATCGCCTGCTCGCCTTCGAAATCGCGTAGGCGCCTTCGTTTGATCTGGCCGTCGACGACCTTGCGAACGTAGGCCAGCGCCCGTCCAACTCCGGCCGGGTCTATCTCCTTGATGCGGACGGGTGTCTTGGCCTTCAGCGTCGAGACGGCCGCGATGCCGCCGCCCATCAGCCCGCCGCCGATCATTGCGACCTTTTCGACTGCCTTCGGTTCTACACCATCCGCCACCCAGGTCTTCTTCTCGAGCGTACGAGAAGCGAAGAAGATCGACCGCAGTGCCAATGATTCAGAGGAGACAACGAGCTCTCCGAAGAACCGGGCCTCGGCGGCGTATCCAGCCTCCGGGCCGACCTCGATACCGATTCTCACGGCTTCGAGTGCACGTTCGGGTGCTGGCATCAGACCCTTGGTCTGTTTCAGCAAGCCGTCCTTGGCTTGCTTGAACAGGACGTTGCGTCCAACGGGGTTGGTTTCGAGCGCCAACTCCTGGAGGGCGTCCATCGAGAAGAAGCTCCGCTTCTTGTCCTTGGATGGAGGTGCAGCGATAGCTTCGTAGGCCCGCTTGGTCGCTACCTCCATCAGCAACTCGGGTGGCACGACTTCGTCCACGAGACCCAGCTTCTTGGCCTTTCTGGAGCGGGCCGGTCGCCCGGTGAGAATGAGATCCAGCGCGTCGGCGATTCCGATCAATGCCGGAAGGCGTTGGGTTCCGCCACCGGCCGGGATGACACCGAGTTGCACCTCCGGCTGACCCAACTGGGTCTTGGGGTGGTCGGTGCAGATCCGTGATGACGCACACAGCGCCAGTTCCATCCCGCCTCCCAGACATGCACCGGAAATCGCGGCGATGACCGGCTTGCCGTGCTTGGTGTGGACTCGTTCGATCCGGGCAAACATCTCGTGGGCGTTGAGAATCGTCTTCTCAGCTTCAACCGCATCGGTCAGATCGGCGAACCAGCGAATGTCGGCGCCGACCAGGAAGTCCTTCTTGGCTGATCCCCACACAACGGCCTTGATGGAGTCGTCCGTTTCGATCCGCTCCAGAATCGTGTTCACGTCGTCGAAGATGGCCGGCCCGAGGGTGTTCATCGGCTCGCCGGCCCGATCCATCAGTACGGTGGCGACGCCTTCGTCGACCGAGAATTGGAAATGAGTGAGATCGTTCATCAGCGCTCCAATACGACGGCGGCGCCGAGACCCCCGGCGGCGCACTGGGTGATCAAGGCGGTCCCCGCATCACGGCGGGCTAGCTCGTTGGCCATGGTCAGAAGCTGGCGGGCACCGGTCGCTCCGAACGGGTGTCCGAGACTGATCGACCCTCCGTACAGGTTGAGTTTCTCATCGGGGACTGCACCGATGGCCTTCTTGCGACCCAGGTACTTCTTGGCGAACTCATCGGAAGCGAACGCCTGCAACACGGACAGCATCTGAGCGGAGAAAGCCTCGTGGATGTCGATGACGTCGATGTCGTCGAGGCTCATTCCTGCCCGATCGAGCGCAATCGGGGTGGCGAAGGCGGGACCGATCAGCAACTGCCAGTTCGGATCAACGGCGGCGAATCCGTAGGACCGGAGGAAGGCTTTGGGCACGAAGCCCAGTCGTTCTGCGGTCTTCTCTTCCATCAGGAGGAGGGCGGAAGCGCCGTCGGTGAGGGGAGAGGAGTTGCCGGCTGTGACGGTTCCATACCGTTTGTCGAACACCGGCTTGAGCGTGGACAGCTTCTCGATCGTCGAATCGGCACGGGGGATGTTGTCCCTCTCGACGACCGTCTTGTAGAGCGGTGGGACGGGGAACAGCATGACTTCGTCGTTGTAGACGCCCTTTTCCCAGGCCTCGACCGCTTTCATGTGCGAGTTGAAGGCGTAGGCATCCTGCGACTCGCGATCGATACCGTTCATCTTGGCCATCTTCTCGGCGCTGTCGCCCATGCTGCCGCCGGTTGATCGATCGGCAATGGCAGGTGGCCGCGGTGCCAGGTCCTTCGGTCGCAGGGCGGCCATCGCTTTCATCCGGGACATCGGGTCCTTGGCCCCCTGTGCCTTCATCATCACCTCGACGAACTCGTCGCTGAACATGACGGGGGGCTTCGACAGGGAGTCTGCTCCGCCGGTGATGACGATGTCGGCTTCGCCAAGCAAGATCGCTTGGGCTCCATCCACGAACGACTGGGTGCTGGTGGCGCAGGCTCGGGATACAGAGAATGCGTCGGTGTCGTCCGGGATGGTGGTGGAGAGGACGATCTCCCTGGCGATGTTGGGGGCAGAAACGTCCTGGACGACACTGCCGTAGACGACCCGGTCGACCTCACCACCGTCGAGCCCCGATCGAATCAGCAGTTCTGTGACGACGGCCTGGGCCAGGCCCAGAGTGGACACGTCTTTGAAATCGGTTCCGGACTTGGCGAACGGTGTACGAAGTCCGTCGACGATGGCAACCCGCCGCCCGCCAACGACTCCCGGCCTTTTCTTGGCCATGAGCGCTCCTCGATTCGTTTGTTACTCACCAGTATCGCGCCCATTGAGTTTTCCTGGCAATGCGGCGCACCAGAAACGGTGCGCACGATTGCCAGGAAAATCTGATTTGGGGGGTGGTTGGGTGGGTTTGCTTCTGTAGGTTCGGAACTACAGAAGAGACGGGAGGGTTTCCGATGTCTGTGCTACCTGAGCGGCGATCGTCGCTGCGTGCCATGTTCGTTCTGTTCGTTGTAGCCGCCATGGTGTTGGCGGTCTTGCCTGCGGGCGCTGCACCGAAGGCCGGATCGACCCGGTCTTACTCCATCAGCGTCCTATCGAGTCCGGCCCATCTCGTCAGTGGTGGTGACGCCCGGTTGGCCGTGGATGTACCGCCCGGCAATCTCGATCGGGCGCGAGTCCTCGTCAACGGTGAGGACGTTACGGATGCTTTCCGGGTCGTGCCCGGTACGACGATGCTCGAGGGTGTCGTCGATGGTTTGGCCGTCGGTGAGAACCTCGTTGAGGTGATGCCGAACGATCGCGCTCGGGGCGCAGCCTCGTCTCTGGTGCTGACCAACTACCCGATTTCCGGCCCGATGTTCTCGGGTCCGCAACAAGAACCTTTCCTGTGCTCGGATGATGGTGACCGGGCCAACGCCGAACTCGGCCCGGCCATCGATGAGGACTGCGCGACTGAGACCGTCGTTACGTACAAGTACATGAAGACGGGTGGAGGATGGGGCGACTACGACCCTGCCTCGCCTCCCTCGGACGTTGCCACGACCACCACCATGGACGGGGAGGAAGTCGACTACATCGTTCGGTGGGAACGCGGCACCATCAATAGGTTCATCTACTCGATTGCAGTGTTGTCGCCGGATACCCAGAACGACGATCCCGACCTGTCCGCCTGGAACGGCAAGCTGATCTACTACTTCCAGGGCGGTGTGGCCATCGGCCATTATCAGGGTGACCCAAGTCGCAGCAGGATGCTGTACGACTACGGGCTGGGCAAGGGTTATGCGGTTGTGTACTCGACCGGCACGAAGACCGGCACCCACTACAACCTGGAGTTGGGTGGCGAGACGGCGATCATGGTCAAGGACCGGTTCGTATCTGCATACGCAAGTCCCGAGTACACAGTTGGTGTCGGTGGAT
>CBDTUP010000066.1:0-9888 GCA_965363685.1 uncultured bacterium
CCGCCGAGATGGTGGAGGAAGAACCCGTAGATGTCGGCGGCCTCCTCGATCAGCTTCGAAGTCGGCTTCCCCAAACCATGGCCCGCCCTGGTCTCGACCCGCAGGTAGACCGGGTTCGTGGCCGCCGCGGTCTGCTGCATAGTGGCCGCCAGCTTGGAGGAGTGCATCGGCACCACCCGGTCGTCGGTGTCCGCCGTTGTGATCAAGGTGGGCGGATACTCCGTTCCTTCGGTGACATTGTGGATGGGTGAGTACTCCATCAGGAAACTGAAGTGATCAGGGTCCTCGTGCCCGTTTCCGTACTCGGAGGTCCAGTACCTCCCGGCCGTGAATAGGTGGTACCGGAGCATGTCCGTCACCGGAACCATCGGCACTACCGCGCCGAAGAGGTCGGGGCGCTGTAGTTCGACCGCCGACACGAGGAGGCCGCCGTTGGATCCACCGAGAATGCCGAGATGCTCCGATGAGGTCATCCCCTCGTTGATCAAATGCTCGGCGCAGGCGATGAAGTCGTCGAAGACGTTCTGCTTGTTCTCCAGCATCCCGGCCTGGTGCCACTTCTGGCCGTACTCGGCGCCGCCTCTGAGGTTGGCGACCGCGAACAAACCGCCCTGCTCGAGGAAAGCCAACCGGGCGGGCTGGTAGGTGGGGGTGAGGCTGATATCGAATCCGCCGTACCCGTAGAGGATGGTCGGTGTTCGTCCGCCTGGGACCAGTTCCGACAGGCTGACCAGGAACATGGGGATCCGGGTTCCGTCGGGGGAGGTGGCAAAGGTCTGGCGGGTGATGAACCGGTCAGGGTCTTCTGTGGAGGACGTCCATTGCGTTTGAAACCCGTCGCCATCGATGAGATACCGCAGGACCGTCGGCGGTTGCGTAAACGACTGGTAGCCGACGAACAGATCCGGGTCGGACGGTCCTCCGGTGAGTTCGACGACACTTCCCAATCCGGGCAACTCCGGTTGGTCCACCAGTACACCGTTCAGCTCGTGGATTTGCAGCCGGTGGTGCGCGTGATGCAGCGAAAGGGTGATCAGACGAGAGCCGATCAAGGCTACGTGGGCCACTGCATCTTCACCTTCGGGAATGATCTCCTTCCAGTCGCGGCGATGCGGATTGGAGGGATCTATGCCGATGACCCTGCCGAGCGGAGCGTCGAGATCCGTCAGGAAAACGAGACGACCATTGATGTATTCGACGAACTCGTAGCGGGCATCCAGATCGTCGAGCAAGCGTACAAACTCGCCCTTCGAGTCGAGTGGACGGTAGTAGATGCGGTTGCGAGAGTCGGTCCCCTCCCAGACGTGCAGGACGAGGTACGCGCCGTCGTCGGTCACGAACGGCATGAAGCCCAGGTCCGGTGCATCCGGTCGGGCGTAGATCAGTTCATCATGATCTTGAGAGGTCCCGACCTGGTGAAGATACACACGATGATGGGTGCTCGGAGGGGCGTCGGGGATTTCGTCGCCAGTGGGATAGCGGGAGTAGAAGAAGCCACTACCGTCCGGTAGCCAGGCGATCGACGTGAACTTGACGTTCTCCAGCCGATCCGCGTGCGGCCGGCCGTCATCCGTATCGATGATGCTGATGGTCTGCCAGTCGCTGCCGGACTCGGCGATGCTCAAGGCTAGAAGCCTGCCGTCATCGCTGGGGGATGAAGCCACCAGCGCTGCGGTTCCGTCGTCGGTGAGCGTGTTCGGATCGAGGAGGACTACCGGATCGCCATTCAGGCCGTCTTGCCTGTACAACACGGGCTGATTCTGCAGGCCATCGTTCTTGGTGAAGAACAGCCGATCGCCTCGCCGGATCGGTGCAGTCCAGCGCGGGAAATTCCACAACTGCTCCATTCGATCGCGCAGTGCCTGTCGCCCATTGAGACCACGGAGATGCGCGAATGTGACTTCGTTCTGGGCCTCAACCCAGGCCCGGGTCTCTTCCGACTCAGGGTCCTCGAGCCAACGATACGGGTCGGCAACCCTCGTGCCGTGGAAGTCCTCGACCGTGTCATCCTGTCTGGTGTGCGGGTAGCTGTGAGCCATGACGGGCAAGTCTACGACCGTCGAGCAGATTCCGGTCCTGTTGTGTGCACGACTACCCCGAAAGACGTAGTTGCACGCGTGGACCTGGGAATCACACCGAGGCGTCTCCCGCCATCACCGCCAGCAGAGTGCCTTCCCGGACGGTGACCGTGGCCACGGGTTTCTCGAAGACGTTGCTGACGCCTCTCGTGGCACCCGGTTCGAGGTCCTCGTTCTTCAGCTCCCATCTGAGACCCTCGGTGCTGATCCCGCGGGCGCGACCGTGCACTGCCAGGAGCGAGACGTGTCGCCCCGGTGCGCAGTGCAGCCGGGTGGTGCCGTGGACCACATGGAGCCGGGCATCGCCGGTCAGCCATTCAACGTCTACGTCGGAGAACTCCGTCGAGGAGATCAGGAGGGCGTTGGCCAGGAAGTGATCGAGTCTGCCGCCGGCGCCGCCGACGATGATTATCCGCGCGACTCCGAGTCTCACCGCGGCCCGCAGGGCAAGCTCCAGGTCTGTGTGGTCTTTGTCTGTTGGGTGCAGTTCGGACGGCACCTCCCGATAGGCGGCGAGAGCCTGGGGAGAGACTGAGTCCATATCCCCGATCAGCAAATCGACTTCCAGGCCGAGACCGAGTGCCTGATCGAGTCCCGAGTCGGCGGCGACGATGAATCCGTCGTTGGGGAGATCCTCGACCACATCCGGATCGACGGTATCACCACCGGCCAGAACGATGGCTGTTGTTGGCTCCTCCATGGGGCTTGAGCCTACGCCGCTCGCCGTCACCGGGTGGCCGGGACTCCAAGACTGTGTTTAGCCGGAGGAAGACCACCGAAGGCAAATGACATAATCGTCTTACGCGCAAGACCGTGTGTAAGACGGAGTCAATCGAGCCAGCGGGCCAGCCAATCATGGACTTCCCGATACCAGACCAGGGAGTTCTGTGGCTTGAGTATCCAGTGGTTCTCATCCGGGAAATACACGAGACGGGCCTCGACACCTTTCGACTTGAGTACGCCGTAGAGCTCGAGACTCTGCGTAATCGGGACGCGGAAGTCGCCTTCGCCCCCGATCACCAGGGTGGGTGTCTCATATCCAATGGCGTGGGCAGAGGGGCTCCAACGCTCAATCGCTGCCGGATCCTCCCAAATCTCTGCACCGCGCGAGCGTGCAAAGCCGTGGGTCATATCTGTGGCATACATACCGGCCAGGTTGGTGACCGCCGCGTGTGCGATTGCACAGGTATAGCGGCTCGTCTGGCTGATCATCCACGCAGTCAGGTAGCCACCGTACGATCCGCCGGTGAGCGCCATACGACCCTGGTCGATGAAACCTCGCCGGATCAGAGCATCGGTGGCGGCTTCGACGTCTACGGTGGGTTTGTCGCCCCACCCGGCGTGGATCGAGCGCGTGAACGCGTCGCCGAACGAGGTCGATCCATGGAAATTGACCATCGCAACCACATATCCGGGTGCGGCAAACGCCTGTGCATTCCAGCGCCAATGCCACATGTCCCCGAAGGTGCCGTGCGGACCTCCGTGAATGAGGTGGACGAGCGGCCACTTCCGGTCCGGTTCGAACTTCGGCGGATAGACCACGAAGACCTGGACATCCTCGTTACCGGCGCCTGATACGACTAGCTCTTCAACGGTGCCGAGTTCTACACCTTCCAGGGAATCGTCTGTGAACCGCGTCAGGCGGGCAATCTCGCCCGTGCTGCCATCGAGGCGCACGATTTCGGGTGGCTCGGTCAAGCTTTGGTGTTTGAGCAGAATGGAACCGTCGGAAAGCAACACAGGGTTGGTCAGAGTTCCTTTTCGTCCGATCGGCTGTGGCTCATCGTCCTCCGGGTTGAGCCGGAACAGAGTCACCCGACCAGCCTCCTCGGCTGTGAACAGCCACTCGTTCGGTGCCCTTCCGGGTGTTATCGCTCCGATTGAAGCATCCCACTCCTCCGTGACGGTCCGATGGGCGCCTGTGTTCCGATCGATGATTGCCAAGCGCTGACGATCGGCGTAGAAATCCGGCTCGCGCTGGACGAGGTAGGCAAGATGCTTCCCATCAGGCGAATAGCGTGGTGCCGCCGATCGTGCCGCCGCATCGGGAGTGAGGCAAGTGACTTCTCCACCGTCAATTGGGGTTCTGTACAACCGCCAGACCGGCAGTTCATCGGAGTCGTTGATCTCCCAGGCCGAGAAACTGATTTCGCTGCCGTCTGGGGCCAGGTCGTATGCATCGGCCGGATCTCCCTGGGTAGGGAGGCGCCACCACCAGTCGCGGCCGGGAGTGAGGTCGGTCAGTTCGCCATTGGCCGGATCGAGGAGGAATGGACGCCACATCTCTCCCTCGGTCAACCAGGTGTCCCAGAACCGATAGTTCCGCCTCTCCGTGATTCTCACGTTGGTCGCTCGGGTCTTCCTGGTCTCGACCAGGGATCTGGTGCCCTCCAGTGTCGGAGCATCGCGCAACATTTTCATGATCACGACCAACCGGTCGTCCGGCAGCCAGCGGGGCCCGGTCGCTCCGAGTGGAGCATCAGTCAATTTGCGTGCCTCGCCTCCACCCAGTGACATGCCGTACACCTGTGAATGCCCGTTCCCGTCCTTTCTGATGAAGGCAAGTTGGGATCCGTCGCTGTTCAGCGCCGGTGAGGTAGCGCTCAGGATGGGATCGGTGAGCCGTTGCGGTTGATCGCCGTCCAGCCGATACAGAACGGTATGTCCCTTGTTGTCGTCGACGTCGAAGAAGGTCACCGGAACCACCACCGTGGTTCCGTCGGCAGATACGACAGGTGCTTCAACCCGGGGAATGTTCCAAAGATCGACAGAAGTCAGTGATCGAGTCATGCCGTCGAAGGTAGCAGTCATCCTCCGTGTTCAGAGGGAGGCTCCGCCTTTGGTGCGTCCGTTGATGCGGTTCAGATTGCGCAGCCGCTCACGTAGATCCAGACTGAAGGCTCCAGGCAGCAACCGCCACCGCCAGTTACCAGCCGGAACGCTCGGGAAGTTCATCCGCGCTTCGCTCCCGAGGCTGAGGATGTCCGGCATCGTCGTGATCGCCAACGCTGCCCGGGACTGCCAGGCAGCTCGAATGAGGTCCCACGAGAAGTCGGTTCCGTCGACCCCGAGGTATTCCCGGGCGAAGTGTCGGTCCTGCTCGTCGGCCGACTCGTACCACCCCCTGGCGGTGTCGTTGTCGTGAGTGCCCGTGTAGGCGACGCACCTTTCGGGGAATCGATGCGGGAGGAAATCGTTGGTTTCTCCAGAATCGAAGGCGAACTGAAGGATCTTCATGCCGGGAAGTCCGAATCGATCGCGCAGTTCGACGACATCCGGCGTGATTTCGCCGAGATCCTCGGCGATGATCGGAGGCGCTCCGAACTCCTCGACGACGGCATTCATGAAGTCGGCACCCGGACCGGCAACCCAGCGGCCGTTCATCGCAGTTTCCTCCATTGCGGGCACCTCCCAGTAGCCGGCGAACCCCCTGAAGTGGTCCAATCGGACCACATCGACAAGGTCCAATACCGCCTGCAGCCGATCGAGCCACCAGCGGTAGCCGGTTTGGCGATGCACATCCCATCGATAGAGCGGATTTCCCCACAGCTGACCGGTGGGTGAGAAGTAGTCGGGCGGAACTCCCGCCACCACCGTCGGATTGCCGGACTCGTCGAGTGAGAACAACTCTCTGTTTGTCCATACATCGGAGGAGTCGGCCGCAACGAAGATCGGGAGGTCCCCGATGATGCGCACACCCCGGTCGCGCGCCGTCGACCGAAGGGCATGCCACTGGCGAAAGAACAAGAACTGTCGAACCACGTGCCGCTCGATTGCCGGGCCGTTCTCGGAGCGGAATCGATCGATCACCTGCTGGTCTCGATCCCGGTATTCAGGTTGCCAGGTCCACCAAGGACGCAGTTCATGAGCATCCTTCAGAGCCATGAAGACTCCGAAATCGTCGAGCCAGTCCTGGTGGTAGACGCGGAACTCGTGCAGATCTTCCCTCAATCCGGCCGAGTCGAGTCGATCATGGGCTCGATCTAGGAGAGCCATCTTCACCGGTATCACTGATCCGTAGTCGACCTCACGGTCATCGAGTACCGGTATGCCATCGATATCGCGCTGAGTCAGCAACTCGTCTGCAAGTAGGGCCTCTGGGCTGATCAGGTTGGGGTTCCCGGCGAAGGAGGAGAAGCATTGATAGGGAGAGTCTCCATATCCGGTCGGGCCCAATGGCAGGACCTGCCAATACTCGGTTCCGGTAGTGGCCAGGGTTTCGATCCACTCATGCGCAGCGGGACCGAGGTCACCGATCCCGAACCGACCCGGGAAACTCGTTGGGTGTAGGAGGATGCCGGACGACCTACTGAGTTCCATGCTGCGATTCTGCCCGTCGAACCTCAGGGCTGCCAACCTGAGTTTCGACCGATCGAGCCCGTTTCACTCGATGGTGATGCTCAACTCGGCATGCCCGGCCCGCAGGGATTGCTCCACATCGGCAGGCGTTGGGCCTTTGGCAAAGAGAAATCCGAGGTATCGGTTCCCCTCCGGCAATGCCCTCACCACTTCCCCAGGCCGGATCGACATCTCGAGATCGGTGACGCCCGGCACTGCCAGGGCCGCCTCGGTTCCCTCCACCGATCGCAGTCTCCCCGAGTTCGGGATCGGCAGCATCATGGCGCCGGATGCGATTCCCCCCCGTTGCAGTCCCGCGATCGGCATTGCCAGAGCCCTGCGGAGAATCAGGGTCTCGAGCGAGGTTCCCAACAATCCGAATCGCAGCGACCGTCCGCACAAGCCGCCGATCGAGCGCGCAGCCACCTCGAGGAGAACCACCCGTGGCCCATCGACTCGGAGTTCGGCATGGATGGGGCCCTCCGACAGTTCCAGAGCTTTCGTGGCAGCCTGGGTGACCCGAATCACCTCGTCGAGCATCTCAGGATGGAGCCGCGATGGTGTTACAAGAATGGTCTCCTCGAAGTACGGACCCTCGAGTGGATCGGGTTTGTCGAATATCGCCAGCACCTCGAGTCTGCCTTCGAGGAGTAGTCCCTCGACGGCTACCTCCAAACCTGGAACGAACCGCTCGACCAAAATGGGTTCGCCTGGCGAGCGGCCCTCTGTAATCAGAATCCGGCGGATCCGCTCTGCCGCCGCCGGCGCATCATCGGGATGATCGACCCGGATCACACCTTGCGATGCGCTCAAGCCGAGAGGTTTCAGGACGGCCGGAGCACCCAGATCTGACACAGCTTCCGCGGCCTCTTCTGAGTTGTTGACCAGCCCAAAGGCAGGCTGAGGCACTTCCGCGCCGGCAAGTGCCCGTCGAAGCATCGCTTTGTTGCGGGTGGCCGCGACGCCGAAGGGCTCGTTGTGTGGCAACCCGAGTTCCTGCGAAGCGAGAGCAGCAATCTCAACACCCTGATCATCGGCTGCGATGATGGCATCGACTCGGTGCGTGTCTGCGTGTGCCACGATCAGCTCGGCTGACTTCTCCGGGGCGGCGCAATCGATGACGAGCGATTTCGCTGGGGACAGTGGGAGCTCGTCCTCGGAAGCAACGGTGATGTCGATTCCCAGCTGGTCGGCCGAGCGGACGAAGTCCTCGGCCCGATATGTAGCAGTTGGAAGGATCAAGACGACGCGGGTCATGGCGGCACCCTAACGATGTGCGGAAGTCAACCGAACCGTTAGCATGCCTCTCGCACCACTTCAACGGGGACCAGATGACCGACACCTTTCTTTCGATAACTGATGACGCGCTGGCGATGATCCTCCAGATCCGCGACGCCGAGCCCGGCGACGACGAGTTCGCGCTCTTCCTGGAAGTCACCGGTAACAACGGACCGCAGTTCAACTATGAACTCAGTTTTGTGCCCGTGGATGATGCCCGTCCAACCGACGTGGTCGAGCGGATCTCTGACCTTGCCGTGATTGTGCGGGAGTCCGATGTGGACAACCTGCGGGGTGCAACGATCAACCTCGGCGATGATCCTATGAATCCCGGTCTGGCGATAGACAACCCGAACCACCCGATTAGCCCTACGATCCCCAGCGCTGATCGCGGCGAACTCACGGGCCCGCTGGCCGAACAGGTTCAGCATGTCCTGGAGCACGAAGTGAATCCGGCAATCGCGTCACACGGTGGTGGTGCACGCTTGATCTCGGTTGAGGAGGATACGGTCTACCTCGAACTCATGGGCGGGTGCCAGGGTTGCGGTATGGCGACGGTCACCCTGAAGCACGGAATCGAGAGGATCATCACGGAGGCTATCCCTGAGATCAACAGCGTTGTTGATGTGACCGACCACGCCGGCGGCAGCAACCCCTACTACCAGCAGGCCAAGAAGTAGCACCCGAGGGTGCTTCCTGGTCGGTCCGCGATCAGATGACGGTCTGAGAGGCTATCGATATCGCCTCCCGGCGAATCCAGACTATTCCGTTGAGGGTTTCGAGGCGCAGCCAGTTGTCAGAGTGATTCAGGACGTCCGAAAGCCGGTCCGAGTCGTGATCGGTGATCATTCGTCCATTGAACTGCAGGCCGCCAACCAGCTTCACCTCGGCCGAAACCCGGCCCGGCAACTCGGGTTTCTGTTCGCCCGTCACCATCCGAATGGCAACAACGCCCGCCTTTCCGAGCAGGAGGAACCTCTCACTCTCCGACCGGAAAGGAATGAACTGCTCTGAACCCTCCATCATCTCCTGGACTGTTTCCCTGCCCGCGTGGCTTGGTCCGACCGGACTGAGGAAGATCGTTCCGGAGAGCGTCGTGCCATCAGTCATGAAGAGAGTGGCCGGAACCGGTTGTTTCTTGACCCGAAGTTCGGAAGTCATGGTGACACCTCCACCGAAGCGAATACTACTTTCCGTGAACATCAGTCGATCTAATCCCGGAGTGGTGCCATCCTTGCGTCCATGCTTCGTTCGATTCTGCTGGTGTTGGCGCTGACTCTGGTTGCCTGTTCGCCGGCTGCCGATGTCTCGACGACGTCCATTGCGGATGCTCAAACGGACTCGGACTTCAGTTCTGCACCCGACTTCCCCGCCGGCCTCGATTGGCTCAACACCGATCGACCACTGTCGTTCGATCAGCTTCGAGGCAAGGTCGTTCTCCTCGACTTCTGGACGTACGGCTGCATCAACTGCATTCACATCATTCCTGATCTAGAGCGGCTCGAAGAGGAGTTCGCAGATGAGCTGGTGGTGATAGGCGTTCACTCAGCCAAGTTCGACGCGGAATCAAACACTGAGAACATCCGCCAGATAGTGCTTCGCTACGACATCAAGCATCCGGTGGTCAACGATCCAGACTTTGAGGTGTGGAGTGATTGGGGGGCTCGTGCATGGCCGACCGTGTTCGTTGTCGACCCATTAGGAGGCGTTGTGGGACTCCATGCCGGTGAAGGCGTGTACGAGGTCGTACAGCCTGTCATCGCCAACCTGATCGAAGAGTACGAGACCGAACTCAACAGGGAGCCACTCGATCTGGCCCTAGAGTCCGAAGGCCTTCCGGCAACCGTGCTGTCGTTTCCCGGCAAGGTACTGGCCGATGAGACCGGGGATCGGCTGTTCATTTCCGACACCAACCATCACCGGGTGCTTCAGGTTCGGATCTCCGACGGTCAGATCACGGCTGCATTCGGGTCGGGACGAGCCGGCTTCACCGACGGCAACGGTACGGGCGCAGATTTCCATTCACCACAAGGGCTCGTACTCACGGATACCGGATCGACACTGCTCGTGGCCGACACCGAGAATCACGCAATCCGATCGGTCGACCTTTCCACCGGCAGCGTCACGACGATCGCCGGAACGGGCGTTCAAGCCGGGTATCCGCCGACAGGCGGTCCGGCCATTTCAACCCCAC
>CBDTUP010000067.1:0-9781 GCA_965363685.1 uncultured bacterium
CGGTGATCGAAGTCCGCAATACCTCGATCGGGGGTGGCTCGTTCACTCCGATCGCCGGTCCGTGCGCGGTTGAGAACCGCGATCTACTTTTTCGGGCGGCGGAGGCAGTGAAAAAGGCAGGCGCGACCGTGTTGCGCGGTGACGCTTTCAAGCCGCGCACCTCTCCATACTCATTTCAGGGTCTCGGCGAGGTCGGGCTGGAGCTGCTGGCGGAGGCACGCGAAGAGTTCGACATGCCGTTTGTTGCCGAGATCCTCGACCCGCGGGATATCGAACTCGTCGCGTCCTACGCCGACATTCTCCGGGTAGGGACCCGCAATATGGCCAACTTCACGCTGTTGACCGAGGTCGGCCGTCAATCGCGGCCGGTGATGCTCAAACGGGGATTGACCGCGACCATTGAGGAGTGGCTGAACGCTGCCGAGTACATCTACAAAGAAGGCAACCATGAGATCCTCATGGTGGAGCGCGGAATCCGGACTTTTGAGACGGCAGCCAGAAACACCCTCGACATCACCGCCGTGCCTCTGCTGAAGAACCTTTCACATCTGCCGGTCATCGTCGACCCGTCACATGCGGCCGGGCATCGTCATCTCGTTGCCCCGCTGGCGCGCGCGTCCGTAGCGGCCGGCGCCGATGGGTTCATGGTCGATGTGCATCCCGACCCAGAGCTGGCCAAAGTCGACGGCGCGCAAGCTCTACTGCCGGACGAGTTCGCAGAACTGATGGACTCGATCCGGCGGCTCCTCGTGGCCGTCAATCCCGAAGAGTGACTACGCGGTCGGCAGCCGTAGTTGGTACCGGTCTGATCGGCGCCTCAATCGGGATGGCCCTGCGTCAGGACGGCTGGCAGGTCATCGGTTGGGATCCTGACGGCGCCGCGCTGGAAACGGCGCGGGCCGTTGCCGCAATCGACGCCACCGGTGCGTCCTTGGGTGAGGCAGTTGACGGCGTCGACCTGATCGTGCTGGCCGGGCCACCCCGTGCTGTGATCTCCACACTCGAAGGATGGTCGACGGAAAGTCTCGTCATCGATGTCGCCGGCGTGAAGGAACCCGTCTGCCGGGCGGCCGCAGATCTGCCGCATTTTGTCGGCACCCATCCGATGGCCGGGAGGGAGCAATCCGGGCCCGGAGTCGCCTCGGGTGCTCTGTTTCGAGGAGCCAGTTGGGTCATCGTCGAGGACGGGGCGGATCCAGATGACCTGGACGTAGTCGAGGCACTCGTTGAGTCGTTTGGAGCCAACCCTGTGCGAATGTCGGCTGCTCAGCATGATCTGGCGGTAGCGATCGTCAGTCACCTGCCGCAAGTGTTGGCCGCGACCCTGCTTGGTGAATCTGATCGACATCGTGAGGCCCTCCCGCTGGCGGCGGGCAACTTCAGAGACCTCACGCGGGTGGCTCTTTCCGATCCAGAGCTATGGGACGAACTGCTGAGCGAGAACCGTTCGGCATTGGTGGCGGAGCTGAAGGACTTCGCCGAGCGCCTGGGGACAATCGCGACCGATGTTGAGGCGGGTACCTCGGTAGCTCCGTTTCTTCAGCGTGCCAGGGATCTACGGCGGACTCTGGCCCCGCCGGTTCTGGCGGTTCGGGTGCTGCTCGAAGACAAACCCGGCGAGATCGCTGCCGTCGGTCGCGCGCTCGAGGTGAGTTCCGTCGATGTACGCGACCTGCAACTCCGCCACGGCCCGCAAGGAGGCGGAGGTGTTCTCACGCTGTCGGTGCGCCCGGGAGAAGCGGAAGCGTTGCGCGAATCCTTGATTGCGGAGGGCTTCACCCTGGCCGACTAGTCGGATCTTTTTCCGCTCCCCGCCGAAGGCCGGGGAGCAAGAAAAGAGTGCGGTCCCGAAGGAGACCGCACGAATTCAGCTGATAGCTGATAGCTGATGGCTGATGGCTGAGTTTGCATGCGAAGCATGCAAACTCCTACCACTCGCATTGCATGAGGCGGAGGAGGCTGGCTGCGCCGACCAGGATTCCCGTCTCGATGGCGTCCTCGTCGATGTCGAAGGAAGCCGAATGGAGGTCGACTTTGCGGTCGGGCAGCGCCGATCCCAGGCGCAGGAGTGCGCCGGGGATCAAATCGAGGAATCGTGCGAAATCTTCTGCCCCCATGCTGGCGTGGGTTTCCGCGATGGCCTGGGTACCGAGCACTTCGTGTATGGCGAATTCAACTTCGGATAGCACGCCGGCATCGTTGACGACCGGCGGGATCCCGCGCTGATAGTGGACCTCGGCGCCGGCGCCTAGTGGAGCGACAATGTCGCGGACGAGTGATTGCACCCGATCCGGCATCGCGTCCCAAGTACCACGGTCGAGAATCCGCACCGTGCCCGTCATCGTCACCTCTGTGGGGATGACGTTGTCCGCTTTCCCACCGTGAATCGTTCCAAACACGAGAGACATGGGCGTTCTTGCATCAAGCGTTCGGTCGAGGAGAGTCGGCAGTTCCGTTACGACCCGCCCGGCTGCGTAGACGGCATCAACGGTGTCGTGCGGCCGCGCCGTGTGTCCTCCTGGTCCAGAAATCGTGATCTCGAACCGGTCCGAAGAACTGGTGATTGGACCAATCTTCAGCCCGATCTTGCCCGGCTGGAGGGTCGGATCCATGTGGAAGGCAATCAGCGCGGATACACCTTCTACCGCCCCTTCGCGCACCATATCGAACGCTCCGCCGGGGAAGGTCTCCTCTGCCGGTTGGAAGATGAAGCGAGCCCGCCCGGGCAGCTCTCCGTATTCGGAGAGGGCGAGAGCGATCCCGAGGCCGATCGCAGTGTGACCGTCATGGCCGCATGCATGCATGACACCCGGGTTCCGGGAAGCGAATGGAAGATCGTTGATTTCAGTGATCGGCAGGGCGTCGAGATCCGAACGGAAACCAACCATGGTTCCAGCCGTTCCGAGGTCGGCCGTGAGGCCCGTGTGCCCGAGCCGGACCTTCGGCTGGATACCGACATCGCGCAACGTGGCGTCGACCAAAGCGGTCGTCACATGCTCTTGATCTCCGAGTTCGGGATTGGCGTGGAGCTTGCGTCGGAGATCGATGGCGGTGGGGGCTACCTCGCGAACGATCTTCTGAAGTCTCTTGGTGTCGGTGTTCATCGAATGCCTTCCTGACCGCGCCGATGCGGCATCAGATCGGCGGGATCGGCTCCAATGGTATCGGTTCCACAGTGATCACGCGCCGGCGGACGGCGAATCGTCGTAGAAGCGATCCTCGAACACTCGCCGGGCCCTGCGAGTCACCCGCCGGTAGTCCTCTCGTAGATTGCTCACGGAGCCGCCCGGATATCCGAGGGACAACGCCAACCTGACGAGTTCCGACGGATCGGTCGGCAGAGAGCCAACATCGCGCCCGGTCTGAAGGAACAACCGGTTCCTTGCTCTGGTGCAGAACCGATAGGCATCTGAAAGCGCTGAGCCTTCAAAGGAATCCAGCAGGCCGACTTCTGTGGCTGCCTTCAGTGCGGACAATGTTGCCTGGGACCGCAGGTTCACAATTTGCGCTGCATGTTTCATCTGGAGCAGCTGAACGAGGAACTCGACATCTACCAGACCACCTTTTCCGAGCTTGAAGTGGAAGTCCGGATCCTCGCTTGGAGGGATCCGTTCCGATTCGATACGCGCCTTCATCTTGCGTACTTCCAGGATCGTGCCGGAAGAGATCGGGTCTGGGAACGCGTATTCTGCCGCGAGAGCCTCGAACCGGCGGCCGAGGTCCTCATTGCCTCCAGCGAAGCGAGCCCTGATCAGCGCCTGCCGCTCCCACACCTGGGCCCATTGCTCGTAATACTTGCGATACCCCTCCAGGGAGCGCGCAAGAGGTCCATCTTTGCCCTCCGGCCGAAGTCCGGCGTCCACCTTGAAGGCGATTCCCTCCGCCGTCACTTTGCTCAGAGCGGCGCTGAAAGTTTGGGAGAGGGTGTTGGCGGTTGCGCGAGCCGCCGGGCCGTCCACGCCTGCGGGCGCCTCGTATACGAACAGGAGATCGAGGTCGGACGGGTAGTCGAGTTCACGCCCTCCCCACTTGCCCATGGCGATTATCGAGAAAGGCAGGTCGGCGGTGGCGCCGTCACCCAGTTCGGCCCGTGCCACGGCGAGGCCGGCAGCTACGGCCGCGTCGGCGACGTCTGCCAATTCTCGGGCCGTCGTACGTTCCTTTGCTAGTTCGAGCAAGTCGCGAGCCAACACCCGGAGCACGGCGCTGCGTACGAACCTCCTCAGGGCATTGAGACGGCGGTCGAGTGTGGGGCGCAGCATCACGTAGGCGATGGCCTCGGAGGCGATGGCGTCTGGTTCGATTGTGCGGGCGATACGTTCGTCATCTGCCAGTTCCGGAAGGAATCTCGGGATCCGGTCGATGTAGCGACCGGCCACCTTGCTGGATCCGAGGAGATGGCACAGTCTCTCTGCTGCAACAGGGTTGTCTCGCAGAATCCCGACCAGAGCGGTGTTGTCCGTGGTGGACGTTACGAGTAGCCGCAGTTGCTCCAGGCCAAGGTCGGGATCGGGTGTACGGGACAACCACTCGAGTAGCAGCGGGAGGGTCTGTTGCATCAACTTCGATCGCCGCGACAACCCGGTGGTGAGATCGGCGACTGCTCGGCGTGCACCGCGGACATCCCGGAATCCGAGCGCGATCAGCTGCCTTGCTGCTCCCTCCACGGTCAGGGAAACGGTCGGGGAGGCCGCGAAGGCCTCCAGGAGCGGCCGGTAGAAGAGACGTTCGTGGATCGTCCTGACGACACTCCGATGCGCGATCAGGTCACGTTCGAATGAATCGAGGGCCGGCGCATCGGCGCGGTCGCGATAGCCCATCGACTTCGACAACCGTTCCCGCTCTCCCCGGTCGTCCGGAAGCAGGTGAGTCTGGCGGAGATCGACCAGTTGAATGCGGTGTTCCAGTGTTCGTAGCCACACGTAGGCGGTGGCCATGTCCTCGGCATCCGACCGACCGACGTAGCCTTCTTCTCCCAGCCTGCGCAACGTGTTCAGGGTGTTGGCAGAACGCAGGTGCTCGTCGAACCTGCCGTGTACGAGCTGGAGGAGTTGAACCGCGAACTCGATGTCACGGATTCCGCCGATACCACGCTTGATCTCGGCTTTATCGAGACCTTGTTCTGCTGCTCTGCCTTCGATTCGCCCCTTCATTTCGCGCACTTCGCGAACCGCAGCCGGGTCAAGAGTCTCCGGGTAGACAAAAGGCTCGGCCATTGCCAGGAACTGCGCCCCAAGGTCGGCGTCACCGGCAGCCGACCGGGCCTTGATCAGCGCCTGGAACTCCCAGGTGCTCGCCCATCGCTCGTAATAGTTCCTGTACGAGTCGACCGTTCTGGCCAACGGCCCACTCCGCCCTTCCGGGCGCAAATCAACATCGACTCGATAGGCGGAGCCTCCTGCCGTCACTTGCGAGAGATTGGAAATGAAGGAACTGCACACACGCCGCGTGTATTCAGCGGTGGTGGGGGCGTCGACCTCTTCTGATGTGCCGTGAACGAAGAGCAGGTCGATATCCGACGAGTAGTTGAGCTCGAGGCCGCCCCACTTCCCCATGGCGATGATTGCGATCGGGATCTCCGGCAAGTCGACGAAGCGGGGATTGGCTCGAATCTCGAGTTCAGCGGAGGTCAGCGAGATCTGGGCAGCGAGGTCGGCTAGATCAGCCAACGACCGACCGACGGTAGCGAGGTCGTCGTAACGCATCAGGTCCCGCACGGCGATTCGCATCATCGAATCGTGGACGAAGCTACGAATGTTGGCGAGTGTTTCGGCGGGCGTGGGGGACGGAGCAGCAGGTGTGGGTGGGGCCGAACCAGGAGCCGGCAGTGTTCCAGATCCTGTTGCGATCCGATTGCCGAAGATCCGACTGCTGCCGGCAATTGCCACCAGAGCCAAGCCGTACTCGAGGTCGCGCAGAGTCCTGGCTGCCATCTCGGGGTCGGCTTCCAACGCGGCGGCGATGCAATCTAGAGCTCCCTCAGGGTCCGGTCCGGATCGAACCGCTCTGAGGAGCGGCAGCGCTGGTTCAGTCACCAGCCGATGACTCAACCAACCCGCCCGCTCCAAGCGTGGGACGAGTTCGGGCCAGACGCCGTAGCGCGAGGGTGAATGCTTGCTGGTCACTCGGTTCCTTCGTGACTATTTGGATTCCTAAGCTACGCCTATGCAAAACCTTCGCGTGGCCGGAGCGCAACTCGACCTGGTTGTTGGAGACCTGGCCGGCAACGAAAGGAAGATCCTCGAGGCAATGTCGTGGGCAGAGGATCGGGAGGCGGATGTCCTCGTGCTGCCCGAGCTCGCGATCACCGGCTATCCACCTGAGGATCTGCTACTTCGGCACGGGTTCATCGACGCCAACCTGGAAGTGCTGCACAGACTGGCCGCTGCGGCCGGAAACACAGTCACAGTTGTCGGTTTCGTAGATCGGACCAGTGCCGGCCGCGTGCCGTCAAGCGACGCGGTGGGGAGAACACTCTCCAATGCCGCGGCTCTTCTTCACGATGGTGCCGTCCGTGGGATCTATCACAAGGTCCTCCTGCCGGATTACGGCGTATTCGACGAGACTCGGTATTTCATCAGGGGCGGAGACGATGCCGCTCTCTGGGGCCTCGATGGAATAGCGGCCGGCATCTCGATCTGTGAGGACATCTGGGTCGAGGGAGGCCCACCGTCCCGCCAGGCTGCGAGCGGAGCGCAGATTCTGCTCAACATGAATGCGTCCCCATTCCATCACGGAAAGGCGCGAGCTCGTGAAGCCATGCTGAGCAATCGGGCAATCGAGTCCGGTACTCCGCTTGTGTACGTGAACCAGGTCGGCGGTCAGGACGAACTCGTCTTCGACGGAGCCAGCGCAGTATTCGACGCCGCCGGGGAGCTGCTGTTCAGAGCGCCACAGTTCGGTGAGCAGATGTTCGTGGTCGACGTACCCGTCTCGGATCGAAGATCGGATCGGGTCATCGACTCAATTTCGAGCGCTCGGGTCGATCGGTCACCGCTACCGGCGCCCGAGGTTGCTCCGCTCGTGGATCCTCCGGAAGCTGAGGTTTATCAGGCACTGGTGGTTGGTCTCAGAGACTACGTCCGCAAGAACGGATTCGAGCACGTTGTCATCGGACTGTCCGGGGGTATCGATTCGGCTCTGACGGCGGCGTTGGCTGCCGATGCTCTAGGTCCGGAGGCGGTCTGGGGGATATCGATGCCGTCCCGATTCAGCTCGGAGGGTTCGATCTCCGACTCGAGAGATCTGGCACGTAGGCTCGGAATTCGCTTCGATGTCGTGCCAATGGATTCGGTATACGAGGCCTATCTCGAGACGCTCAAACCGATCTTTGCGGGGGAACCCTTCGGGGTTGCCGAGGAGAACCTCCAGGCCAGGGTGCGCGGCGCCATTCTCATGGCTGCTTCGAACAAATTCGGTGGGATGGTCGTGGCTACCGGCAACAAATCCGAGATGGCGGTTGGCTATGCAACTCTCTACGGCGATATGGCCGGCGGCTACGCCGTCCTGAAGGATGTGTTGAAGACGCTCGTGTACCGGTTGGCAGAGTGGCGCAACCTGGAAGTGGAAGTGATCCCGCGGTCGATAATCGAGAAACCTCCATCTGCGGAACTGCGACCCGATCAGCTGGACAGCGACAGCCTGCCCGACTACGAAACTCTCGACGGAATTCTGCGCAGGTATGTGGAAGAGGATCTCTCGGTTTCGGCGATCGTGGAACAGGGTTTCGAACTCGAGGTGGTCGGACGAGTTGCCCGGATGGTCGACCGCAACGAGTACAAGCGCCGACAGGCAGCCCCCGGTGTCAAGATCACCACCAAGGCCTTCGGCAAAGACCGTCGGCTACCGATCACGAACGGCTATCAAGAGCAGTAGCGACTGCAGCTAGCCTGGTTTCATGCGAGTCCTGATCGACGGCCGAGAGGCCGATCCCAACACCGCTTCAGTATCCGTGTTCGACTGGGGAGTCGTCCGTGGCGACGGGTGTTTCGAAGCTCTTCGCTCCTACGACGGTGTTGCCTTTGCCGTCGACGCTCATCTGGATCGACTGTGGAACAGTGCTTCGGTCCTCGGCATGGAGTCCCAACTGCCGGAGCGTGGGGACCTCGTCGACTGGATCACCACCACCGCGGCAGATGGCGGCAACTGCATCGTTCGAGTGATCGCAACCCGCGGCGGCAACGATTCGCGGGTCGAGGCACCACCACGGTTGATCGTCTTCTGGGAGCAGCTTCCAGAACTACCCGACTCGATGACGCTGGCGGAGATTTCGGCGCCGTGGCATTCGGGAGGGTTCCCGTGGGATCTAGCCGGCGTGAAGGGGCTTTCCTACGGTCCGAACATGGCTTCGGTCCGCATGGCGAAAGCAGCAGGATTTGATGATGCTGTGCTGATCAGTCGCGAAGGACTCATGCTGGAGGGTCCAACGAATTCCATCGGCTGGGTAGTCGATGGGGTGGTCGAAACACCATCGCTGGATCTCGGGATTCTCAGCTCGATTACGCGCTCGGTGATGTTGGCGGCTGCTGCGGACCTCGGGATCGAGGTGCGCGAGGTTCGAAAATCGACCTCACGGCTGGCCGACGCGCAGGAGTTCTTCATTCTCTCCACCGTCAAAGAGGTGATGCCGATCACCCGCGTTGGTAGTCGTTCATTCGATGCGGGACCGGTGACCAAGCGGTTACGGACGGCCTTCCGCGATCGGGTGAAGGCGGAGCTTCACTCGATCTGATCGCAAGGCGGCGGGCCCACCATGCCCAGCGCACGGGCTATGAGTTCGGCCAGCTCCCCGTTGGTGACATAACCCGACAAGGGCGCCCGGCAGTAAGCGAGAGGTGTTTCTCGGTTGATCTGCGTCCACAGAGAACCAGCGAGGTCCTCGACGGTCATCAACGTGTCGAGTTGCCCTGTTCGGAGTACCGGCAGCAACCAGGCGAGTTCTTCGAGGTCTGAGAAAGTGATCGGTCGGTGGCTACAGAAAGAATCGACGGCACATGACGAGAAGTGACGCGGGCCTCTCAGGAACCCGGTTCGGCCGGTGAAAGTGTCCTGCCACGGCCCTTCCGGGACTCTGGCCAGCCGGACGTTCGTTATGTCGAGGTCTGTTATCCGTTCGACCAGTCGAGCGACCTCGAGTCCGCTCACCGGCTTGTAGGGGCAGAAGGCGGCGGGGTCGTCTCCGCATCCTTCCAGAAGCCCGATCGACGTCAGCGTCGAAATCGCCTCTGCGTAGGGACTGCCATCGTCGTCGGCGAACGGGCCGGCGAACTGCTCGACGACGGCATCGGATCTCGCCTCTGCGAGACTGGCGGCCGGATCGACCGCGACATTGTCGGGAGTCCGGAGTTCGAAGTGCAGGTGCGGAACCGAGTCTTCGGCATTGCCGGAATCACCCACCCAGCCGATCACCTGGCCGGCTTCGACCTTGGATCCCACGGTGAGACCGGGCGCGATTCCCCAGCCAAGACCGTCGTCGGTTCCGAAGGTGTCGTTGTTCAAGTGGATATACCAGGTGGTCCAGTTGTCGGCGTGGCGGATGGCCAGGGCACAGCAAGTGGAAGCAATCCAGGAGACCCGTCCGTCATCCGCGGCCACGACGGGCGTCAGGGCAGCAGCGGCGATGTCGTTGCCTGCATGTTGGTGATCGGAGCGATCGGCACCGAACGACGAGACGGCCACCGATTTGCCGGCAACTGGATAGGTGAACTCGTACACGAATGGGGTGCAGGTGGGTTCCTCCGGCAGAGGCTCCTGTTCAGCCGGTGGTTCCTCGTCGGCCGAT
>CBDTUP010000068.1:0-9779 GCA_965363685.1 uncultured bacterium
CCGCCACGAGCAATCGCGTACGGAACCTTGAGGCGGGGAACCGGCGCTCCGGCGGCCATCGCAATTCGGTTCAACATCTCCCCGACCGGGCGTGGTTGTCCGTTTGACACCACGAAGGCACGGCCGCCGATCTCCGGAGCTCTTTCCAGGGCCGATACCAACGAATCGGCGGCGTTGTCGACATAGGTTGAATCGATCAGAGCGGCCCCCGACCCGATAACCGCCAGCCGGCCCGCCTTCGCCCGTTCGACGATACGTCCGACCAACTGGGTGTCGCCCGGTCCCCAAATCAGGTGGGGTCGAATGGCGACGACGGGCATATCCGGCGAGTTGGCTCCGAGGGCTATCAGCTCTGCCATCGCCTTGCTCCTGGCGTAGTGACCGCGCACCGAACCTGGATTCGCCGGACCTGCTGCTGCTCCGATCAGTGATTTGCCGGTGTGAGCAACCGATGGGGACGACACATGGATGAATCGTCCCACTCCGGCGGCGTGAGCTGCTTCGATGACGTTTCGTGTCCCATCCACATTGGTGCGTTGGAAACTCTCCCAGCTTCCCGTAACCGATGCGCGTGCTGCCAGGTGGACCACTGCATCGACGCCGCGGACTGCCGCTTCGACTGCACTTCGATCGGCGATATCTCCCAGGCGTTCCTCTACCTCGAGTCCGGCAGTACGCCGCTGGAGCACGATCACGTCGAAGTCATGATCAACCAGACGTTCGACCAACAGTCCACCAATGAGGCTGCTTGCTCCGGTCACCAGGACCCTCACGGCGAGCCCATCCGGCCACCTGCCAGCACTTGTTCTGCCCACCGGGCGATTCGGGCGCGATCGACCTTGGAGTTGTGGCGTTTGTCGACTGGGATTTCCGGCACAATCAGCACAGCTGCGACGTCGACTCCAGCGGCAACATCTCGGACCCGGTCCGCTAGCGCAATCCCGGCCAGGGCCGCCCGGCGAGCAGGTTCGACCGTGGCCACAACCACCACCACTAGTTGGATTGCCGGCGGGCCCACACCGACGACTGCCGCGTTGGCGACCTCAGGCAGCGCGACCACGGACTGCTCGATGCCCACAGGCGTGACAGGCCCGTAGGCAGAGGAGATGATGTGTCCCATCCGGCCTTCGATCCATAGGCGACCCTCGTCGTCGAGGTGACCAACGTCGCCGCTTCGATGCCAGCCCTCGGGTTGAGAGGCCGTGTGCTCGGTCCACCAGAGCTGATCGTATCCGTCGCGCATGTGCGCCGATCGGATGCATACCTCGCCGACAACCTCGGCATCAGTCGAGAGCTCTCCGGTCGCGACTCCGTCGCTGTCGAGCGGGCTGATCCTGACCTCGACTCCCTCGACGGGAAACCCAACGCATACGCCGTTGCCGGGTCCCACCTCCACTATGTCGGTGAGGCTGATATCGGCCACCGGTAGGACTTCGGTCATCCCGTACGGAGTGTGTGCTTCCGCGTTGGGCATCAAATCGAGGGTCCGGCCCAGTGTGTCTGCGGGTACAGGCGCACCGGCCGACATGACCAAACGCACTCTTTCCATCGCACTGCGCAGATCGGATGCGATGTCACCGGAAGTCTCCACCACATTCCTCAAAGCAGCCGGCGACGCGAACACCAGAGTTGCATCGATCGCCCGTGCGGCCTCTGCCAGACCTTGCCCCGTCAGCGAGCCCGGAGCAGTTACCTCCATGTCCGGCACGACCGACGCAATACCCATCATCGGCCCGTAGAGAGCGAATGGCCCGAAAGCAGCCACCAGCCTGTCGTTGTCATTGATCCCGTAGAGCGCCATCAGCGCGTCGCGCTGTGCCTGCATCTGGTGGTGCCGGTAGGCGACGCCCTTGGCCGGACCAGTTGCCCCGGAGGTGAACCCGATGGCTGCCTCATCATCAGATTCCGGCGGAATTGGCTCGGGGTGACCTTCACCGCGGCTGCGGATCTCATCCAGTGTGCAAGCCACTCCAAGAATGCGACGTGAGGTCGGCGACAAACCAGTCGAGGAGATACGAACGCCCGGCCAGCTCATCGATCGGGCTGCTGCCAGAGCTTTCGGAATTCCGATCAGATAGTCGGGATCGGCACTCTTCAATGCGCGGGTCATGCCGCGCGCTCCCAATCCGGCGTCTGCCACAACGACTACCGCTCCGATACGCCAGCAGGCATACAGAGAGATAGCGAGATCGATCCCGGGCGGGATGAGGAGCGCGACCCGGTCCCCCTTTTCAACCCCAAAGTGGCTCAACCCGGCCGCGAGACGCCGAACATCAAACGCCAGATCACGAAACGAAATCGACCGCTCAACGCCGCCCTGCCCCATCTCAACGATGGCGTCGACATCGTCTGCTTGTCGACGGTCGAGCGAAGCCCACAGTGGTGGACGGGCGCCGAGTTGTGACTCACTGTCAACGGGCTCGCCCAGCCGACCAATCCAGTCGAACAGCGCCGGGGCAACCCGAGTGTCCTCGGCAACGAGATGACTCGCCCCTTCGAATCGATGGATTTCGGCCTGAGGTAGGCGCGCCGACAGATCGCGCAAGTAGATCTCGGAGAACACGGGATCAGCGGGACCCCAGAGCAGTAGAGCCGGCACCCCGGTCAGCCGGTCCAAGCCTGCAGCTACGTGGTCGAGCGCGCTATGGCTCGGGTGACTCTCATCAAGAGGAATATCGGCTACGAACGTCGCTATCGCCTCACGGCGGCCGGCTGTCGCATACGGAGCCTCGTAGGCGCGGCGAGTGGTTCTATTCAACCGGGGCCGGGGCAGCATGTTCGCTCCACGGATGAATGCCCGACTGGTTTGGCAGATGACCCGCAGCAACCACCGATTACGAACCAGCCGGATTAGCCGGGGCACGGGACTCTCCGCTGGTTGTTGCACCGCGGTGTTGATTAGGACTATCCCTGCCACCCGTTCGCGGTTGCGGGAGGCCCAACCGAGGGAAATCGGCCCGCCCCAGTCATGAGCGACCACAACGACGGGACCACTGATACCGGCAGCCTCGATCAGTCGTTCGAGGTCATCAATTCGCCGAGCTAGACGTCGCTCCACTCCCGTGCGTTCGGAGAAACCCATATCGAGTTGATCAACGGCAAGAACCCGAATTCCTTCCGGAGCTTCGCTCAGGAGGCGGCGCCACAAGTAGGACCAGGTCGGATTGCCGTGGACCGCCACGACAGTCACCGTCGGGTCGGGGACCTGATTGTCGAGGACGTGCCAAGTTCGGGTTTCATCACCGTCGTCGACCGTGAGGAGTCTCGACCAATCCGGATTCAGACCCGGAAGCCCCGGAGGCGGCAGCGAAGCTGGCTCAGTGTAACCCCTGGTCACCAGGTCAATTCGATTGCGGACGCGTTGATGCCGGATCCCATACCCATGAGCAACACCATGTCGCCCTCCCTGAGGTTCTCGGCTTCGAGCGACAGTGTGATCGGAATCGAGGCCGGTCCGACGTTGCCGAGCGTCGGGAACGTCAGCGGTACCTTGGCCATGTCGATTCCGAGGTGTTCGCACAGCATCGTTGTGTGGACCATCGAGATCTGGTGAATGATGTATCGATCGGCATTCATCCAACCGAGCTCGGACGCGTCGCTCCATCCCAATTTCGATACCTGAAGACCGGCATCCAAGAGACCTCTCGAGTCGGTACGCATCCCGTCCAAACTGCCTACACACAGATTGTGGTGGCTCGTATCGGCATGCGCGACACCTCTCACCACCTGGTGGCTACCGGGGGTATCAGAGTGACGTCCGACCACGGCAGCAGCACCACCAGATCCAAGCGTTAGGGATGCAAACTCCGCGAACAAATCAGCGAGTGTCGCGTCTGGTCCGGCCAAACGAGCCAAAGTCGTCTCCTGAACCTGCCGGCTCCCTTCACCATCGACTATCAGCGCGTAATCGATGCTGCCGCTGTCGATCATATTGCCGGCCACCTGAAGAGCATTGACGAAACCCAGACATGCATTCGAAAGATCGAAACTCATACACCAGCTGGGGAGATCGAGTGCGTTGTGCACAGTGACAGCCGAAGATGGCTCCAGACGGTCGCGACAAACCGATGTGTCGATCAAGAGACCGATCTGCTCCACACGTATTCCTGCAGCCTCAATGGCTCTCGCCCCGGCCGCGGCAGCGGCGTCTGTGAACAGCTGCCCCTCCGGCCACCATCTGCGTTCCTGGATTCCGGCAAGGCTCTCGAGCAGTCCAGACTGGGCTCCGACACGTTCGTACGTCTCTGCAAGTCGCTCATCGAATTCCGCAGAGGTGATTACTTCGGGAGCCTCGACGTGGGCGATGGAAACCAGCGCGGTGTCTTTCAGGCTGAATACGGCGTTGCCGGACATCGGTTTACTTTCTGGGTGATATGGAGCGATTCTCGCAGGATCGTGCGCAAAGTGTTCCATTTGGACTAGTCAACCGCCAATCGAGCCACCAAGCGTTCTTTTGCAGATCGACCTACGAAGAGGCCGAGATCAACGCCGGAATCTCTCGAAACCCTCCAAACAATGACAAACCACCCAAGATCGGTTACCGTGATGTGGTTCGGAATACTCCGGACCTCGCGGTGTCGCTGGTTGCTCAGGCAACTTATCGACCATTCGTCTCATCAGATTCCCAGGAGTCCGCTGCTCGAATGCCTGACGAGTCGGCGGTGAACAAGGTGTGGAATCGATATTCTCAGTTCCTTCCTTCGTACACGGCGACCTACGTCGTTGCGGGAATCGAATACGGGTGCCAACCCGATGCGTCGGTAACGGCGCACGACCAGGAGGTCGACCATGGCAATCACAGGAACGGTCAAGTTTTTCAACGATCAAAAAGGCTTCGGCTTCATTACCAACCCTGATGGAGACGATGTGTTCGTACACGTTTCCAACATCGTGGGGGGCGGCGATCGCACCCTTAGCGAGGGCCAGTCGGTGGAGTACGAAACGGCAGCAGGCCGGAAGGGCCCAGAGGCAGTCAACGTTCGGCCTCTCTAAATATGGCCCAACGAGGTCGTGAAGGTATGGCGAAGCGCGCTCGCGAGCGCGCTCGCCAAGAGCGTCAAGAGGAGAAACGGCTGCGTCGCGAATCGATTGCCGAAGCAACCGCCACGCAGGACGCCCCCAACGAAGACGCCCTAATGGAGGAGTTCCGGTTGCTCAGCGAACGCAGAGCAGCCGGCAATCTCTCCAACGATCTCTATGAAGACGAGCGTCATCGAATCTTCGTCGAGCTCGGTCTCGAGACCGACGACGACCGGTGATGGCTACACTGAATACACATAGTGCGCTTCATCGCGTACACGAATGCTCCACCTCAACGTCCCGTCAGGTGGAGCCACCGCAGGGCATGCTTTGTTCTCGCCGATTTTCGGCGCGCTAACACCCTTAGGCAGTTCAGGCGGCGTTAGCCCGACGGATCACGCTTCGGAAGGAGCAAACAATGTCCAACAATGTATACGTGGGGAATCTCGCGTTCAGCACGACCTCTGGAGATCTTGAAACCCTCTTCGCCCCCCATGGCGAGGTCACCAAAGCCCAGGTCATCAACGACCGCGAAACAGGTCGTTCCAGGGGATTTGGATTCGTCGAGATGGCCACCTCTGAAGGTGCGAATGCTGCCATCGAGGCGCTCAATGGTTCCAACGTGGATGGTCGTGCCCTCAACGTCAACATCGCGAAAGAACGCTCACGCTGAAACCGGGCCTTGCCCGCAGGATCGACGGGGGCAGGCAACGCTGCCTCGGCTGTGGTCATCCACGCAAGGAACACAACGAGGATGAGGGTTGCTCTGTTCCTGCTTGCCCTTGCGACAAGCACCAGCAGCCGCCTGCCGTAGAGACCCCAACCCGCAAGGGAAGCTAGGTCCGCCGTCACCTGAATTGGGTCCGGCTGCGTCGTGAATACGATCGTCGTAGCCGGACTCCAGCGGATTCAATTCGCGCCTCATGGCGACCTCGGTTGGTCTGCTACTACTCCACCATCTTGCGCCGAAACAGGACAACAGCCAGAACGGCGATGACCACTGTGTAGCCGAGCACCCAGTAGAAGTCCGTCGCGATTGCGCTGAATCCGTCACCATCGACCATCACTCCCCGCGTGGCATAGAGCGCATGCGCGAACGGAAGTGCGTTTCCGAAACTCTCGAATGCTCCGCCGATCTTCTCCAGGTCCATCCACGCGCCCCCGAAGATCGTCAACATGAGTACCGCGGCATATGCACCGGACAACGGGGCAAGAGCAAGCACCGACCCCAGAATCATCCCAAGGCCGATGTAGAGAATTGCCATGGTGAATAGGACCAGAAAGACCAGCCCGGCATTCCCGTTCATCTCGAGGCCCGTGAAAGCGCCGATGATGAAGAGCACAATCCCCTGGATGATCGCGATGGGCAGGTAGGGCAGCGAATACCCGGCGACGAAGTCGGTCGACCGCAGTGGAGCAGTCAACAACCTCGAGAACAGAGCGCTTTCCCTGTCCCGCGACAGAATCATTGCCGAGCTGAACATCAGCATGACGAAGCCGAAGAGAACAATCCCCGGAGTCAGCGACGTCGCCTGAAAGACAACCTCGAACTCTCCGAATGCTTGGAGAACCAGGAGCAACACGGCGGGTAGTCCGATGGTCAAACCCAGCGACAACGGATCGCGCAACGTCTCTTTGAAGTTCCGTTTGGCGAGAGCCAGCGATCTCATTCTCTCAACTGCTTTCCGGTCAGGTGCAGGAACACATCGTCGAGAGTGACCTGCCTTTGGTATGTGGACCGCACGACCACTCCCCTGGGCCGTAATACGTCTTCGATCTCGTAGAGGCTGACCTCTTCCGCCTCGATCTCGACACCGCCCTCGATCGCCTTCACGTCGGGATAGATCTTTCGCAATGCATCAATGGCTTCGTCGGACATGTTGTCGGCTTCGACGACCACTACCGACCGGTCGAGTAGGTTCGCCTTCAATTCGTCGGCAGTCCCCAACGCCACCGCCTTGCCCTCGTCGATCACCGCGATCCGATCGGCGAGAGCGTCGGCTTCCTCGAGGTAATGGGTGGTGAGAACGATGGTCGTCTCACCTTTGAGCTCCTCGATGTGTTCCCAGATCGCTCTCCTCGATTGTGGATCCAGACCAAGGGTGGGCTCGTCGAGAAACAGCACCTGGGGCTCCGAAACGAGAGCCATAGCGATGCTGAGCCTCCGCTTCATCCCGCCCGAGAACTTCTTGACCTGCTCCTTGGCCCGTTCTGCCAGGCCCATCATCTCGAGCAATTTCCGGGACCGATCCTCAGCCTCTTGTTTGGAGTATCCGTGTAGGCCGGCCATCAAGCTCATGTTTTCCCAGGCATTGAGACGCTCGGTGATCGCCGTTTCCTGGGGCGACACATCGATGACCCGCTTGACCGCCATCGGATCCTGTTGGATGTCGTGACCCATCACGGTGGCGGTTCCGCCGGTCGGACGGAGCAGACAGCACAACATCCTTATCGTGGTGGTCTTTCCCGCACCATTCGGACCCAGCATGGCGAAGAGCTCACCACGATCGACCGACAGGTTCAGTCCGTCCACCGCCTTGAGATCCCCGAAGTTCCTGGAAAGAGCGGAGATCTCAATCGCCCTAGTGGTCGTCATTTCGAGTCCACGCCCCTTCCGACGCTGATTGCCTCTCCTTGGTACCCGATCCTCCTCCTGTCCACCAGAGTCCTATGGCACTGACAGCCGGGCCCAGCGACGCATCTAGGCTGATCTGAGACGGGTTCTCCGGTAATGGGAGGTTGAAATGCCAATGCCTTTGTGGTGGGGCCACGTGAACAAGCGGATCTTCAACCGACTGGAACTCAAGAAGGGCGTCCGGCCCGTAATCACGCACATTGGGCGCTCATCGGGAAAGGCCTATCAGACTCCGCTTGACGCCCACCCGGTTGAAGGGGGGTTCATCTTCATCCTGGTGTACGGGTCGCAATCGGATTGGGTGCAGAACATCCTCGCATCGGGAACGGCCCAGCTGAAGGCGGGATCTAGTGAGCACAAACTCAACAACCCGCGGGTGGTGACCGGGGACGTCGCATGGCGGTTGCTGCCGGAAACGGTCAAGAAGCCACCAGGTTTTCTGAAGATCAGCGAGTTCCTCCAGATGGATGTCGCCTCATAGCGACTACTCGGCCGTCATATAGAACTTACGGACGGTCTCATATACGACCCAGGTCAGGCTGCTCCCCTTCGGTAGGAAGAAGCTGTCGCCGGCCACGAAGACCTCCTCGGATCCATCCGCGTTGTCGATGATCCCGACTCTGCCGGCGATGATCGTGCAGAACTCGTCTTCGATGTGCTCCTCCTCGAGCATCCGACCCGGAGAGCAAACCCATACACCACTTGTCCGGCCGTCCTTCGAGTGGTATTCGTGAGTGGCCTCGATCGGCTCGCCCTCGATTGCGAAGTCCGCCGGCTCGGGGCCGTAGTTGGGCTGCTCGATGTCTTCTTCGACCATTCGGATGATGCTGGAGCTCACAGTGATCACCTTTCGTTCGCCGGTACGTTACTCACGCGGCCTTGGTGATCGCTCCCCAGGTTGCACCTACCAGCGTCTCGAGCCGTTCATTGGAATGCTTGGTACCCGACGCAACTAGCCTCACCGCCACTCCCATCGTCAGCACGTATACCACCTCCATGGGCAGCGGCACGAGTGCCTCCACGAATTCGTCGCTGGATGCCAGTTCAACGAGCTTGTCTCCTTGCTCGAGAAGCTGCGCCTTAGCCATTTCGTAGTAGGGCGACTCCTCCATCTGGGTGAGGAATCTGGCCCGCTCCGGTTCGGGCGCCAGATGGTCTGAATGATCGTTCAGTCGCTTCCAAAGAGGCTCGACGAGCCTCCGCTAGGTTGGCTCCATGAGCAAGCCACCCATGAAGGATGCTTTCGGCCACCACGTGTGGGCTACCCAACAGTTGATCGACAGCTGCGCGACACTGACAGACACTCAACTCGAGGCCGGAGCCGATGGAACCTTCGGGTCGATCATCGATACGCTGCGACACCTGGTTGGAGCCGACTCGGCCTACCTATTCGCTCTGACCGGCGGTCGGGTGGCGGCTATCGATGACAGCGCAATGGGTTTGGCGGATCTGCGTGCCGTCATGGACACCAACGGCGCTGCGTGGAGCGCCCTCGTTGGCCAAGAACTCGATCCAGACGAGACGGTCGTACGATATCGCGATGACGGATCTGAGGGCCACGCCCCGCGGGGCATCCGCATGGCGCAAGCACTTCACCATGGAACCGACCACCGAAGTCAGATCTGCACGATCCTGACCACTATGGGAATCGAGCCACCATTGATCGACGTGTGGGATTTCGCGGAACAGGATGGACGTCTTTCAGAGGTACCACCGCCGGTATCCGGCGATGAGTGATCCCAGTCGCGATGGAAGCGCTGGACTCGACGAGATCCTGAAGCAGGCGCGCCGGATTCCGACTAGCGGTAGATGGTTCGAAATCGTCAAGCTCCCCAACGATGTATACGCGTTCTGGGAGCCCGGTCACGAGGAACTCGTCAACGCCTTCCTCATACTTGGCTCCGAGCGCGACGTCCTTTACGACACGGGTATGGGTTTCGCCAGCATCGAACGAGCGCTAGATGATCTCCGCCGGACCGAGGGCCTCCCCGACCGTGAGCTGATGGTCATCAACAGTCACAACCATCTCGACCACAACGGTGGGAACACGGACTTCGATCAGGCCTGGATCATCGAAGACGAGTGGGCCATCCGCAAGCTCACCGAGGGCATCGAGGCCGGCGGC
>CBDTUP010000069.1:0-9744 GCA_965363685.1 uncultured bacterium
CTGTCGGATACTCCGGTTCACTGTGTATTCAATCGTGCACCTCGGTCGTCATTCCAGCGAAACGAGGTCATGCGAGAGTTCACGAGGAGCTTCTCGCCGACGACCCTTACCTTTGTCCCGGATGATCGACGCGTCCTCGAATCCGCCTGGGCGGGCGAGCCGGTGCCCGTCGGCCCCTTCACTCGGTCGATCGCTGAGGTGGTCGAGTCGAGAACAGCCTCCCGGACGAAAAGAGCGATGTTGTGACGTCCACCGCGTACGAACTGATCCGGCGAGAGGCGGTTGATCTGATTGAAGCCCAGAAGATCGACACACGGATCGATCGGGACGGCGTGGAGGGACTGGTCGCTTCCGTAGTCGAGGACTACCAGCGGCGTGCCCACCTAGGGGAGGAACGCTCGCTGCACGACCCCGCCGAGATGATTGGACGCGTGGTCCGCTCGATCGCGGACTTCGGTCCTTTGACAGAGATTCTGAAGCGGGCGGACGTTGAGGAAGTGTTCGTTGAGGGTGGCCGGGTTAGCTATATCGATGGCTCAGGGCAGTTGAAGGCGATATCCGGTCCAACCACAGACTCGGAGAATCGTCAGGTCATCAACCGATTGCTGGCCGACACCGATAGGCACCTTGATACCTCGAATCCCATTGTGCAGGCCAGGGTTCTATCTGATTCTGCGCGACTAACAGCCGTTATACCTCCAGTTGCAGACTCGCTTTCCGCAACGATCCGCCGGTACGCCCTACGCAAGGAGACGTTGCCTTCGCTAGTGGATCGCGGCGCTATGACGCCTGCCGCGGCCGGCTTCCTCTGGGCGCTCATGCAAACAGGGCTCTCGGTGCTCATTTCGGGGCCACCCGGCGCAGGGAAGACCTCGCTGCTCAGTGCGATGATGGCGGCGGCACCGCCGGAACACTGTATGCGGTGTTGTGAGGAGGTGCGTGAGCTGCACGTCCCGATCGTTCATGGGTCCTACTACGAGGCGCGACCACCAGCACTGGATGGCAAAGGGGCGATCTCTCTGCGCGATCTGGTGAAGATCGTTCTGGCTATGCGACCCGACCGGATCGTCGTGGGAGAAGTGAGGGGAGCGGAAGCGTTCGAGTTGACTCGTGCTGTGAACGCCGGGTGTGGATTCGCCTGCACCGTCCATGCCAACTCGGCTGTGGACGCTCTCCACGCGATCGTCAATGCCGCCCTCATGGCTGGAGAAAACGTGGGGGAATCGGTAGTACGCAAGGTGTTCGAGTCGTCCATCGATATCGTCATACACGTCGATCGTGATTCGATGCCGCAACCCGGCAGCGAGGGCCTCCGGCGCCAGGTGATGGAGATTGCCGCGGTCGTTCCTTCGTTGCGGGAAGACTTCTCGACGGCTCCGATCTTCATGCGGCAATCGCTTGGCAGTCCTCTTGATTGGACGGGTTCGTTCCCACCAGAACAGGTCTCTGAAATCATCAACCGATCGTTGCCTTCAGGTGTTGATTTGAAGGCCATCCTGGAAGGTAGGTCGTCTCCGGGATGATGCTCCTTGCGCCCGTCTTGACAGGCTTGTTCTTCGCCCTTCTGGTGGGGGAGATAACCGGTTACGGTCCGCGGTTCGAGTTCCGCAAGCTGAGGCGAGCGGAGAAGTCGAGATCTCAGACGTGGCTAATTCAAGCTGGAGTCGACTTGAATCCTCGCCAGTTTTGGATGGCTTCCGCCACTGCAGCAGTGCTGGCTTTTGTCTTCTTCCTAGCCATCACCGGGGTTCCCCTAATCGCCATCATGCCGGCGTTGCTAGTCGGTCTGCTGCCGCGGGCCTTTTTCGCCCGCCGCCGGTCGCGGCGCCTTTCTGAGGTACAGCAGGCATGGCCCGATGGCATACGGGATCTGGTTGCTTCGATTTCGTCCGGCGTATCACTCCCGAAGGCCATCGAGGCGCTCGCAACCAGCGGGCCTCCGGCGATCCGTGAGGCGTTCGGAACGTATCCGCTTCTCGCACGGACGCTCGGAGTCCTACCAGCGCTCGAAGTCATCAAGGAGGAGTTGGCGGATCCAACCTCCGATCGCGTGATCGAGGTTCTGATCCTCGCCTACCAACGTGGCGGATCGATCGTTCCTCGGATCCTTCAGGATCTCGGTGAGGCGACCACTCGCGATCTATGGGCAATCGAGGAAATCCGAACTGAAGCACTTGAGCAGAAGATCAATGCCAGGGTCGTGTTCGCGCTGCCTTGGTTCGTGCTTGTCGCCTTGACTGCACGGAGCGGTATGTTCCGGGACTTCTATCAGTCTCCGGGTGGAGCGATAGTGATAGTGATTGGCGCTGCACTGAGTCTGATCGGTATTGCCATTGTGTCGCGACTGAGTCGCGATCCGGATGAGCCGAGGGTGATGGGTGGGGCCGCACTGCTGACTGATTTGGATGGTGTCGGATGAGGGCCCAGGGTGTCGATTTGCTGGTCTCGGCGGTCTCTGGGATAGCGGTTGCCACTTTCGCCTCTCTGGTTGTGCAGCCGACGCGGCGTCTGGCGGCCCGGGTTCGTCCGTACACGGTGATCAGTCGATCGAGTCTTGGGAGAGCGCCGGATGTACGCATGGGAGCTCTCACCGGTTCGAGAGTCGGAGTGGGAGCCGTCGGACAACTGTTGTCGCCCATTGTCGGGTCATTGGCACAGCTACTCGGTCGTTTGGTGGAGGCCTCGAGCGAGGAAGCGATGTCGCTCAAGCTACGTCAAGCCGGATTCTTCCCGTCCTTGTCCGAAGACGAGCGACTTCAGGAATATCGGATCCGGCAACTCGGAATGACGGTGGGCGCGGCCGCACTGGGCGTATTGGTTGGCGCCGCGGTCGGCTCTGGAGCTTCGCTTGCATTGCTGCTCGGAATACTTGGTCTCATTGTCGGAGGGACAAGGTCACGGGCGGGTGTTGACCGAGCCGTCCAGGATCGAAGAGACCGAATGAAGATCGAGATCTACACGATCAACCAACTGTTGGCCATGCGCATCAGGGCGGGTGGAGGTGTCGTCCAGGCTGTTCAGCAGCTGGCCGAGCGTGCGTCCGGCGCAGTAGCCGAAGAGCTTGATGAGGCTCTCCGTCTCCATAGGAGTGGGTTGCCCGCCTCTGAAGCTTTCGGTCGGATAGCTTCAATCACCCCCGAGGCTCATGCCGCTCGGACCTATACGCTCCTTGCGGCAGCGGACGAGCGCGGCGCCGATCTCGGCGATGCCCTTCTGGCTCTGAGTGAGGATGTCAGGGAGGGACGAAGAGAAGCGATGCGACGGAAGGCTACGAAGCAGCGTGCTGCGATGCTGGTCCCGACCATCGCAATTCTGGCACCGGTGATGTTGCTGTTTGTCGCCGCGCCTTTGCCCTCCATCATCTTCGGAAACCTCTAATGAATAGGATCTCCAGCAAGGGAAAGGAGCGGGAGTGATTGAATCTCTGTGGCGCATGGCGGAGAGCTTCAGGACTAGAGCGAGAGCCCTCAATCGGGATGAGGGTCTGAGCACTGCTGAGTTACTGGGGAATGCTGCGCTGGCGATAGCGGCACTGGTCGTGATCTGGGGGCTACTGCAGGCTCTCGGGGTTGACGTGATCGATTGGATCCGTACGAAGATTCTCGACGGTTAGAGGTTTGAGATGGACGTTTCCTCGGAAGAGGGAATGGCGACCCCACAGTTCGTTCTGGCTGCGGGGCTCTCGCTTCTGTTGTTTGTGGCCTTCGTCAATCTGATCGTCTTCCAGTATGGACGGGGCGTCGTTCGTGCTGCCCTCGACGAGGGAGTACGGGCTGCAGCGCCGATAGACGCAACCTTGGACGATTGCCGTGATCGCATCGCATCCTTCGTGGGCGATCTCCTCGGTGGCGAGATGGGGAACGGCGTGTTGGTGAACTGTGGCGATCTCGGCGACGTTGTCGTGGCCAATGCACATGTTCGCTTCGAGGGTTGGGTTGTTCCCGATTGGGAGTTCGATGTGTCCGCCACCGCGGTCAAGGAACGGCTCCCATGACCGTGTGGTCGGACGAGGCGGGCGCGACGCCAATCGAGTTTGCTCTGGCGGTGGGCTTCCTGCTGATACCTATGGCCGTATTGGTCATGTCGATCGCCCCGTGGGTTGAGCGGCAGTCGATGGCCAGGGTGGCAGCTGGAGAGGCGGCCAGGGTCCTGGTCCTGTCATCGGGAACGGCGCCGGATCACGATTCGGCACAACAGATCGTGTGGCAGATTGCGCAGAACCACGGCGTGGGCGTCGAAGATGTGTCGGTGTTCTTCTGTGCCCCGGACGATGGGTCCGACGAGGGAAAGGAACTCTTTCAGTGCCCCTCCTTGACGCGAGGTGATCTGGTCGCTGTGGAAGTGAGGGTGCGCGTGCCTGCCGCCACGGTCCTGGGTGTCGGTACCTTCGGTGAAGCTTCGGTGTCGGCCCGGGTGACGGAACAGGTCGAACTCTTCAGGAGCTTCGCTCCATGAGTGAGCGTGGCTCAATAACCTTCTGGGTCCTCGGATTGGCGGTGGCGACCTTGTTCATCGGTGGTCTCAGTGTTGACCTCTGGCGTGTGATGTCCGATCGACGCGAGCTTGCCGCCGTGGCCGATTCTGCCGCCGCTGCGGCCGCCTCGGCAGTAGATGTGGAGCACTGGCGGCGTCACGGTCAGATTCAGCTTGTTGACGGAGAAGCCGACCTGCTGGCAGAGCGGGTCGTGGTTCAGCATGGTGTTGCCAATGAGCTGGTTGGGCCCATTGACGTGGCGGTGGCTGGCGATTCGGTGAGAGTGACGTTGATGAAAGAGGTGGAGTTGACGCTTCTGCGTTTGCTCACGGTTGGGGAGGAACCCCTGCTCATTCGTGTCGTCTCCTCGGCTCGGGCGGCGCCGTCATCGTGAGTTTTTGATGGGTGGATCCAATCCTTGGCGGCTAGCGGCGGCTCTCACCCTGATCGCGCTGCTTGCAGCGGTGTTGATTTGGCAGATCTTCGACTGGTCGTCGGAAGATTTGCCGGCAGTTGGTGAGGCGACCTTCGACACGCCGGCGCCGATCATCATCACGGAGGAGGAGGTCTGGATCGAGTCCGCCCAAGATGCTCTGGACGGTTGGGCGCGGTTTGCATCGTCGGGGGACCTCGGAGCGCTGGATAGGTTGATCGATCCGGATGGCCCGCAATACGAGCAGTTGCTGGGCGAGGCGTCGACGCTCGAACCCGGGGATTCGGAGTACCGATTCAAGCTGGGGGAGGCGAGCACGGAGATGAGGGATGGCTTCCCGGTGGTCTCGGGAATCGTGACCTTCACCTTGGACGGCGAACCGTTCGATGAGATCGCCTGGGACATCTACCTGGTCGAGAGGTCCGGCACCTGGCTTGTCTGGACCGTCGAAGAGCCCTGATCGAGGATTCCTGTCAATGCGGCATATCGTTTTTGCGGCGCGCTAGTCCTCAGAATATACCCGTTGGTTTCCTGTCAATGCGGGTCATCGAAAACCCCATACTCGATTGACAGGAAACCGTCAGTACCAGGAGACTCCGTCATCCGGCGGGGAACGTGACGGCTTCGTTTACCTGGACTGTGACCCGCTGGTCGCGTCGCAGACCCCGGATCGGTCCGGTGCGGGACCTGAGCTGCTGGCCGCCCTCGAACTGCAGCGTGACCAACTGGTCGTGTCCGAAGAACTCTCGGTCGACTACCCGGGCTGTGCCGTCGGGGTCGAGGTCGAACCGCACCGTCTCCGGGCGGATCATCACCTCAACCGGGCCGGACAGGTCCGTCTCGAACGTTCCGACCGGCGTCTCCACCCGCCCGGCGGCAGCGACCCCGGCCACAAAATCCGCGTCACCCAGGAAGCGGGCGATCCAGGAATCCACCGGACGCAGGTACAGCTCATCTGGCGGGGCTGCCTGGACGATCGTCCCACGGCGCATCACCGCCACCGTGTCGGACATCGCCAGTGCCTCCTCCTGATCGTGCGTCACGAACACCGCCGTGGTTCCGGCTTCCTTGAGGATCGCCCTCACTTCGCGGCGTACCCGCTCGCGGAGTCCGGCATCCAGGTTGGAAAAAGGCTCGTCGAGCAGGACTACCTCAGGACGCGGTGCCAGCGCCCTCGCCAGGGCAACTCGCTGCTGCTGGCCTCCCGATAACTCGTGAGGCAAACGGACGGCCAACCCCGACAGGCCGACCAGCTCGAGTACTTCGGCCACCCTGCCGTCCCTCTGCTGGTCGCGCGGCAACCCGTAGGCCACATTGCGGGCGATGGTCATGTGCGGGAACAGCGCGTAGTCTTGGAACACCATTCCCACCTGACGCGACTCCGGAGGAACGAACTTCGAGGGTCCGACCATCTCCCGGCCGGCGATCTCCACCTGGCCCGAATCAGGATTCTCGAATCCGGCGATCACCCGGAGGGCCGTCGTCTTCCCGCATCCCGAAGGGCCGAGCAGGCTGAGGAGGTCGCCCTGCCACACATCCAGGCTGAAGTCGTGGAGCGCGACTGCGTCGTCGAATCGCTTCGACACGTTGCGGACACGGATAGTGATTGGGCTAGGCATACGACTTGCGGGCGGTGAGAAGGTACATGGGTACTGCGGAGACCGCCAAGAGTATCAAGGCGGCAGCGCTAGCCCTGGTGAAGAACCCCTCCGCCGAGGTCGCCCAGATGCGGATTGCCAGTGTGTCGAAGCCCGTCGGCCGCAACAGGAGGGTGGCGGGCAGTTCCTTCATCACGGTGAGGAACACGAGTGCGCCTCCCGCCAGCAGCCCCGGACCAATGAGCGGCAGCGTTATTCGCGTCAGCGTCGCCGCCCAACCGTGCCCGAGGCTCCGGCTGGCTTCCTCCAGCGTCGGGTTCACCTGCTGCAACGCCGCCTGCCCGGCACTGGTTGCCTGTGGGAGGAACAGCGCTACGTAGGCGAGGGTCAGCAGCGGAAGCGACTGGTAGAGAGGCTGCACGTAGTTGGCGGCGAAGAAGACCATGGCGATACCGACAGTGATGTGCGGCAGCGCGTAGAGCGCCCATACACCCTTCTCCAGGGCCAGCGTCAAACGGCTTCGATAGCGGACCGTTAGCACCGTCACCGGCACCGCCGCGACCATCGCCGCCAATCCGGCGAGGAGCGACGCCAGCAGTGAGTTGCCCGTAGCCCGCCACACCGTCCCGAGATCCTGGCCGAGGCCGACGCCGCGCACCAGCCACCAGGCCAGCACCGCCGCCGGAATGATCAGAGCCACCAACGACAGGACCGTGACGAACGCCATCCCGGCCGCCCGGCTCCGGCGGGACAGTTCGATCCGGCGCGGCCGGCGGGCAGCGCGCCGTACGTGCAGTTGAGCCCGTCCTCTCGACCGTTGCTCCAGCGCCAGCGCCGTCAGCGCCAGCGCTATCAACACCGCCGCGAGCGCCAGGGCCGGAGTGCGGTCGACCCTGCCGATGAAGTTCGTGTAGACGGCCCTGGTCAGCGTGTCGTAACGGAAGAGTGAGACGGCGCCGAAGTCCGACAGGGTGTACAGGCCTACCAGCAAGCCGGCGGACGCCAGCGCCGGCCGCAGTTGGGGAAGGACCACCGTGCGGAACACCCGCCATCCACCCGCCCCTAGACTCCGGGCGGCTTCCTCCAGCGACGGATCCAGTTTGCGCAGCGAAGCGGAAGCCAGCAGGAACACGTACGGGTAGGTGAACAGGCTCAGTGCCAGCCATGCGCCGGCGAATCCGGTGATCTGGGGTGCGGCGAGTCCGGCTACTTCCGCGAGCAGGCCACGCGCCCCGCTGATTGACAGGATCGCCAGCGCCCCCACATACGACGGGATCACGAGCGGGAGGGCAAGGAGCGTCGACCACACCCGTCGGCCCGGAAGGTTCGTTCGCTCCACCAGCCACGCTGCCGACACCCCGAGGGAGGCAGCCGTCGCCGTCGTGGCGACGACGAGGCTGATCGTGTTGCGGAGCAACTCCAGCGTACGAACGGAAAACACCGTCGACCATGCGTCGACGGTGAAGGCCTGCGCCAGCAGATACCCCAGGGGGATGCCGATGGGGACGAGCACGGCCACCGCGATCGCCCACACCATCGCCGGGGCGCGGACGCGGCGGACCGTGATCCCAATCGCCATTAAAGGAGGCCTGCCTCAGCAATCAGGTCGGTTGCCCGGTCGAGTGCCCCGGCTAGGTCGGACAGGTTGATGTCCGGCGTGGCGAGGGACTCGATGGCAGGCAGGCGCGCATCGGCGGCGATGCCGGGCACCAGCGGGTACTCGAACGTTTCCGAGGCGAAGTGCTCCTGGGCGGACCGGGAGAGCATGAACTCTATGAACTGCCGGGCAGCGTCCTTGGAGTCGGATCCGGCCAGGATGCCGGCGCCGGAAGGCATGACCAGCGACCCGGCGTCGCCCGCCGGAAGGAAGTAGTTGGCGGCAGCCGAATCGCCCTGCTCGGCGATGAGCCTGAACAGGTAGTAGTGGTTGACGAGCCCTGCGTCGACTTCACCGGCGTCGGCGGCGGCCACGATCGGCGAGTTCTTGGGGTAGTCCACCGGGTCGTTGGCGGCTATGGCCTCCAGCCACGCCAGGGTCGCCTCTTCACCCTTCGTGAGGATCATTGCCGCTACGAACGCCTGGAAGGAGGAGTTGGTCGGCGCGATTCCGAGCCGACCGGCCCAGCGAGGGTCGGTGAGGTCGTCGATCGAGGCCGGCAGGTCGGCTTCGTCGACCAGGTCGGCGTTGTAGACCAGAGTTCTGGCTCTGCCGGAGATTCCAACCCAGCGGCCGTCGCTGTCGCTGAACCGTTCCGGTACGAGCGACAGGAGGTTCGGAGGGAGTTGATCGAGCATCCCGGCGGCTGTACCGAGTGAGGCAGGATCTTGAGCGAGGAACACGTCGGCGGGGGAGTTGTCTCCCTCGAGCAGCAGAGTGGCTGCCAGCTCGGTCGAGTCGCCTTCTCTCACTTCGACCTCGATGCCTGTCTCAGATTCGAACTGTTCGATGAGCGTTCCGATCAACTCGAGGCTGCGGCCCGAATAGATGATGAGGGTGTCGTCACCGGATCCGCCACAGGCCGACCCAGCCAAAGATGCGGTGAGCGCGATAGAAACGAGGATGCGTAAACGTGGCATGACCGGAACGCTATAAACACTACGTTGGTAGTGCAAATAAGCGAACACGAATGCTCACTTGGTCTCCGGTGGCCTGGCGAGGATTGCCGGCTGGGTAGCCCCCTGTCCGACACTCGCTGCTGATGGTGATTTTCTACTGGGCGTACCTGCTGCCGATAGGTGCCGCGTTTGCCCAGATGACGGCCGCCACTCCGAAGGTCGAGTCCGATCGGGTAGCCGATCCGGCCTAGTCGACAGCCGAACTGAAACCTCGTCTACAGCTTCGCTTGCTCCGCGATGCCATCGAGGAGTTCCCGGTATGAAACGGCGAACTTATCGACGCCCTCATCTTCGAGCACTTGGACCACGTCGTCGTAGTCGATACCGACCTGGCGGAGGGAATCGAGGGTGGAAACTGCCGAGCTGATCTCCTCAGCTCCGAACTGCTGCGGATTGGGGTTGCCGTGGTCGCGGTAGGCGTCGACCGTCGACAGCGGCATGGTATTCACCGTATGTTCCACGATCAGCGGCTCGACATAGAGCAGGTCGTCGTAATCTGGGTTCTTGGTGCTGGTGCTCGCCCAGAGGGGGCGTTGTAGCTGGGCACCGTGCGCGGCCAGGCCCTCCCAGCGGTCTCCCTGGAAGATCTCCAGAAAGGCGCCGTAGGCGACTCGAGCATTGGC
>CBDTUP010000070.1:0-9743 GCA_965363685.1 uncultured bacterium
GGAGATGGTTATCCGCCAGGTGGACCGAGATGAGATCCCGGACATCCTCCAGTATGTTGAACCACTCGTGCACGTAGAACGCGACTTCTACGACGTAGTGGCCGCCCGCCTCTACTCCGAGATCCTCGCCTACTCCCGGCATCGCTACCAGGACCAGTACGTACTGGTGGCCCAGGTCGACGGGGAGATCGCGGCGGTAGTGAACGGCCGCCAGGTCACGCCGAAGTTGGGCATGTCGCTGCACACGGTGGCGCTGCGGCGCGGTCTGCGGATCGGAGCCCATGCCTTCGCTACCAAGATGGAATACCACATGGATGTTCTCGGCCATGACGAAGTATTGATCGTCGCCGAGTCACCGATCGGTTTCAGGCGGTGGATGATCGAGTACCAGTTGGAGAAGAGATTCGACACGCCCCACGAGTTGGGGGGCGTTCCCTCCTGGTCACTCACCAGAGAATTGTTCGACCGAGCAAGGGATACGCTGGTCGTCGGACGGCGTCCGGTGCCCGATGAGCTGCTGGCCAAGGCCAAGGCCAAGATTCTCCCACCTTCGGATCCGCCCACTCCCCCGGCAGACCTCCTGGCGGCCACCCGGTCGATGTACGACTCCACGGGAACCGCGTTGATGTCACAGCGGTGGCAGCAGGGGGCCGAGAATGCGTGATGTATACGTTGCCGGCATCGGCATCACCTCGTTCACCCGACTGGAGTATCCACTTTCCGAGATCGCCGCCTTTCCATCGATGCTGGCCATGAAGGACTCGGGACTGACCGACATCGAGCAGGTCTACGTAGCCAATATGGGCGCTCCGCGGGTCAACCACCAGACCGCACTGGCTTCCGCCGTGGTCGACAGTCTCAGCCTCACACCGGCCGGGGCAGCCGCCATCGAGAACGGGCCGGCGTCTGGGTCGGCTGCGATCAAAGAGGGCTACCAGGCGGTCGCCTCGGGAATGCACGACATCGTGCTGGTGACGAGCGCCGAGCGCATGCGAGAGGTCAACAACCTCGAAGCAACCGACTTCATCGCCACGCTGACCCATCCGCTGGCCGAGTACATCTACGGAGTGACGCTTCCGTCGCACGCGGCGATGTTCACCCGTCTCTATATGGAGGAGTACGGAGTCACCGAACGGCATCTGGCGATGGTGGCGGTCAAGAATCAAAACAACGCCATGCTCAACGAGTTCGCCCATCTGCATCAGCCGATCACGATCGAGGGCATCCTCGACTCGCCAGAGTCGATGACCAACAACCCGTACATCGCCGAGCCGCTCAGGTTCTTCGACGCCTGTCCCGTCTCGGACGGCGGGGCGGCGGTGATCCTGGTGTCCGAGAAGGTGGCCAAGAGCATCGACCGGCCGTTGATCAAGCTGTCCGGCGTCGGCCAGGCAACAGACACGCACGCTGTTCACGAACGGGAAAACCCGACCGACCTCCTGGCAGTACGGCGAGCCGCCGAGTTGTCGTTTGCGATGGCCGGTCTCGAACCGTCCGATGTCGATGTAGCCGAACTCCACGACGCATTCACGATCCTCGAGATCGCCGAGAGCGAAGAGGTCGGGTTCTTCGAAAAAGGCACGGGCCACATCGCGCTCGAGAAGGGTGAGACCGCCCTCGACGGTCGGTTGCCGATCAACCCGTCCGGTGGGCTGAAAGGCAAGGGCCATCCGGTCGGAGCCACCGGCGTCGGTCAGGCCCACGAGATCGTCCACCAGTTGCGGGGCGAGGCCGGTGAACGGCAGGTGGCCGACGCCAAGGTTGGCTTCACCTGTAACTTCGGCGGATTCGGTAACAACGTCATCTGCCTGACCTTCACGAGGGAGGACTGACATGGCGCGTGAGATCTACGCCTATGAATGCACCGAGTGCGGGACGCTGCACTACCCGTTCCGGATGCGTTGCAAGAATTGCGGCGAGCTCGAACCGTTCCAGTTCAGGACGGTGCCTCTGCCCAAGAAGGGCAAGCTCCTCACCTTCACGAAGGTCTACAACTTGCCGGCCGAATACGAGGTAGCAACGCTCGGACTCGGGATCGTCGAGTTGGAGAACGGCATCCGGGTTACCGGACAACTCGAAGTAGACGACCCCAAGATCGGCATGAACGTAGTCGGGTCTGTCGAGGTGGTTCGTCAGGAAACCTATGACAGCTTCTGGGGGTTCATCTTCCGGGAGTAGGTGCGAAAGGACGACGTGTCTCCGATCCCCTCCAGGGGCGGGATCGGTAGCCGTCTCGGCATTCTGGCGTCAGAAAGCGCGCGGTGGTTTCAAGGGTTGGTCGCGACGAGTTGGTTTAGTCGTTCGGCTGGGGTTTCCCAGTCGAGTGTCATTCTTGGTCTTGTGTTTGGTGATTGTGCCATTTTGTCGAGGTCGTTTTGGGTGTGGATTGAGAGGTCGGTTCCTTTGGGCAGGTATTGACGGACCAGCCCATTCCCCTGCCCAACCGCCAGCAACGCTGCACGCGCCACCAGCCACGGAACCCTCGGACGGCCCATAACCCATCTCCAGAGTCACGCCCGTCGCGCACACCACCTGAGGCCACCCACAGAAGAATCGCATCTCTGACGCTGGAACGGGACGGCCTATCAGAGCAGTACCGTCTCCCCGTAACCCGGCGTCAAGATGTTGTGGCTCAGCCGCTCCCCTACTGCGTCGCGGAAGCTGTCCATCGCTTCCGGGTCGCCGTGCACGGCGATCACCTGGTCGGGGGGAGCTTCGGCCGACGCCAACCAATCGACCAGTTCCGACCGGTCGGCGTGGACGGAAAAGGCCGGGACGGACGCTACCTCGGCGTTGACCGGATAGAACTCGCCGTGGATCTTGATCTCGTTCTCACCGTTCAACAACCGCCGCCCTCGCGTACCGTCCGCCTGATAACCCACCAGAACGATCGTCGACTTAGAGTCCGGCAGAACTCTCTTCAGATGATGAAGCACCCGCCCACCTGTCGCCATACCTGAGGCCGAAATAACGATGTATGGGGGCTCCACGTGATTGATGGCTTTCGAGTCGTCCACCGACTCTGTGATGGTCAGGTCGCCGGGGTCGAATACCTCCGGCATTCCGACGATCGAATCACGGACTTCGTGCTCACCTTCCGCCACCGCCCGTACATAGAAGCCCAGCGCAGATCGTGCCATCGGAGAATCCAGGAACACCGGTATTTGCGGGATCTTCCCCGCCGCGGTGAGCTTGCGGAGCGCAATCAGAATCACCTCTGTACGGTCGACGGCAAACGCCGGAATCACCACCGCCCCTCCCCTGGCCGCGGTCTTAGCTATCACCTCACCCAACTCCTCGGTGCCATCCTCGGCTAGGTGCTCCGTGTCACCGTAGGTGGTCTCCATGATGACGGTCCCGGCGGCCGGCGGCGGGTCGGGCGGGTCCAGCACCGGATGGCCGGGGCGACCCAGATCACCGGAAACATGCAGCGGAGCAGTCCCATCATCAAACTCCAGAAGGATCGAAGCTGAACCGATGATGTGTCCTGCCCGAGTCAGGCGAACGGTGATGCCGTCGGCGATCGAGACCGCCTTGTTCCATGGCACCACCCGGAACATCGAGGCTGCTTTGATCGCGTCGTGTTCGGTGTAGAGCGGCAGCGCAGGGCTGTGCTTCGTGTAACCCCTCTTGTTGGCACGGGCGGCATCGTGTTCTTGAATGCGCCCGGAGTCGGCCATCACCACACCGGCCAACCTGCCGGTCGATTCGCTGGCCCAAACAGACCCGTCGAATCCCTTCTTGACCAGTGCCGGCAGGAATCCGACGTGATCCAGGTGGGCGTGGGAAATAACCACTGCGTCGATCGTGGACGGCTCGATAGGGAACTCCGCCCAGTTCATCTCCCGCAGCTTCTTGTGGCCCTGGAACATGCCGCAGTCAACGAGGACTCTGGCCTTCGGAGTTTCGACGAGGAACTTCGATCCGGTGACGGTGCGGGCTGCTCCGAGGAATCGCACCAGTGGGCGCTTGGGATAATCGATCATATGGAAACGATAGGAGGTCGCTACGTCTCGGCCGCGTCACATTAGACCCCTCGGTCTACGGCGATCAGAAGGACCCGAACCTAGAGGTCGCGCCTCTGCTCGGCCTTTGCCGCCTTCACCCGTTCGCCGAGGCCGAACCTCGAGGTAGTCGGCCGCAGGTCGACCATCACTCCAACCGCTTCCGAGAAGCCGGCGGGATTGTCGCTGACGAACGTCCACTCCTGCCCGTTGGCGGGGAATGTGAATTCTCGTGGCCCGCGGCGCTCGAAGATCAGCTTCTCCAACGGCCAAGCTCCGATCCACCGTCCGGGCGAGGCAACGACCGTGCACTTTCCGTCACTGACCTGGATCAGGACGTTGGTATCCGCCGAATTCGGCCTTTGCAGGACTCCACTGAACCGCGTCATACCCATACGCTACCCGCGCGAACGCACGCGCGGAAGGTCAGAATTCCAATAGTGAACCGGCAGCCAGGTGGCTCAAGTGACCTGCCGGGGCCTCGAGCGCAAAAACGTAGGAGCGGCCAACGTCGTATGTTGGGCAGGAATCGGTATTGCAGGGCTCCATCGTCAGTCCGCCAACATACAAACCGAGGCCATCGAAGAAGGCTATGTCGAGTGGAATCAGCGTGTTCTTCATCCAGAATCCCCCGGTGCGTTCTTCCTCGAACACGAAGACCATTCCCTGCAAGTCGCCAAGGTCCTCGACGAACATCAGTCCGCGTTGCCGGAGTTCCGGGGTGTCGGCCACGGCCACCGTCCACACTTCGCCATCGAGCGCGATCTCGCGTTTAGTGAATCCGTCTACATCGCCTGTGCTGAATGCCCGAACCGTCGAGGAAGTCGTCGTGACCACAGGCTCGCGGTCCGACAGGACGATGGAGGTCGTCGTCGGTTCGACCGGAGCGACCAGCGAAGTAGTGGTCGTAATCCCGGACGAACACCCGGCCAGTACTACCAGGAAAGCGGCCAGGACAGGTCGCTTGATGGCCCCTCCAGGAATGCCTTTTCCGCCTCATCACCCATGTGATATGTCTCGTCATCCGATGGGAAATCACCCGACTGAACGTCCTCGAAGAAGCGGCGCAGTGCCTCCACAGCCTGGCCCTTGAGGTCCCCGTACTGACGCACGAATTTCGGCAGACGGCCACCGTGCATGCCGAGCACATCATGAAAGACGAGCACTTGCCCGTCCGTATCCGGACCTGCGCCGATCCCGATAGTCGGGACTGAGACTTCCTTCGTGATCGTCTGAGCTAGAACATCCGGGATGCCTTCAAGCACGATGGCAAAGACGCCTGCGTCTGCCAGCGCCAGGGCATCGATAAGCATGTCGCGCGCTTCCTCGACGGCCTTTCCCTGTACCCGGTAGCCGCCCATCGCGTTGACCGACTGCGGGGTGAGCCCGAGATGGCCCATCACCGGGATCTCGGCATTGAGGATCGCCTCGACGACCGGGAGGCGCTTTCGGCCGCCTTCGAGTTTGACCGCCTCGGCTCCGCCTTCACGAACCATCCTGCCGGCGTTGCGAACGGCATCCTCCACGGACACGTGGTAGCTCATCCACGGCATGTCGCCAACGAGCAGCGGATCGGGTTTTGCCCGGGCTACTGCGGCCGTGTGATGGATCATCACGTCGAGGTCTACGTTGAGTGTCGATCTATAGCCAAGTATGGCGTTTGCGAGTGAGTCACCGACGAGAATCGCGTCTGCGCCCGCCTCCGAGGCGATGAGCGCGGTGGGCACGTCGTAGGCGGTCACCATTGTGATCTTCTGTCCGCCCTTGCGGGCCTTGACCGCGGGAACCGTGACCTTCTCACCCATCACTGCACCTCATTTTCGTGCCAATCTTCTCGCGAAGCGTAGTGGAGCCTCGCACCTTGGCCGCCCCTCAACCGGTTCTGGCGTGAGTTTCCCGCCGTTTTTGCGCGCTTCCTGACGCCAGAACGGTGGATTGGGGCTAGAACCAGGCGTCGCGTGGGATCGACGCCGCGACCACGACCAGAGCCACCAGCAACCCGAGGCCGGCCACCCGATAAGCCGACGCCGCCGGTCCTTTGCGGGCGCGGACGACCGCCATATGGGCGACACCGGCCGCCAGCAGCATTCCGACCGGGTGAATCACCTTGATGAAGAACGACTGATCCCATCCGCTGTTTCCGGTCCACAGGATGATTCCCAGCGCCAGTTGCATGTCGAGCATGATCGTGGCCAGCGTGAAAGGCCGATCGGACCCTTCGTCCCACGCTGTGCCGCCTACCGAACGCACCAAACCGAGCACCCCCACGGCCAGCAGCGCCACCAGTACTACCCAACGAAACCACGAATGAATGTCAAGCACTACGTCCATGGATGACACGTTACACAACACGCCACGGCTCGAATCCGAGTAGATCTAGGCCAGGGAGATGAGAGCGACGGCCACCATCGCAAGTGCCAATCCGGCGATCTGACCGGCCCCCAGTCGCTCCTTCAGGAACAGGCGAGCCAGCAGGGCAGTTACGGCCGGGTAGAGAGAAGCCAGCGCCGAAACCACTATCAGAAGGCCGCCGTCGTACGCTGCCAAGACGAAGGCATTGGCACTCATGTCGAGGGCGCCCGCCACAGCACTCTGGGTCGTACTCCGACCTGTGAAGGCGGGTCGCACGACTGCCAACACGACGAGAACGATCACCACTGACGTCACCCGTGCCGATACGAGCGGCCACATTCCTGCAGAAGTGTCGACACGCTGAAGGAACACGAAGAACATCCCCAATCCGATGCCGGCAACCGCGGAACCGGCGAACACTTGCACCGCTTGCTGTGGCTTCTCAGACCATCCGGCCGCGCCCCCAGAGCTAATCAGTACGATCGCTACCACTGCTACACCCACCCCCGCCACGGCGAGGCCCGCCGGACGCTCACCGAGCAGGAATCCCGCCACAACCGGAATCGCCGCGCCGATGGCCGCGGTCATCGGCGCGACCACGCCCATGAAGCCGGTCGCCAAACTCCAGTACAAGGAACCGAGACCGAGCAGTCCGACGGCTCCTGCGGCTGCACCCCAGATCATGTCCGCTCCGCTGGGAGATCCACCGCGGATGGCTGCAATCGCTGAGATCACGAGAAGTCCTACCAGGTGCCCGACTCCGAGGACGTGCAAGATGTGGCGTCGCTTGGTGGCGAGGGCCCCGAGAAAATCCGCCGAACCGTAGGAAGTGGCGGCGGCCAGGGCGAAGAGTTCAGACACCCGTCAACCGGAAAGGTGCTCGCGCAGCCAGAGGATGTCCTGCGCCTGTTCGGCCGCCTCGCCGGGAGTCTCTACCAACACCGGGGCGCCGGCCCGGCGAACGACGTCGATGATAAGTTCCGGTGGTACCTCGCCCTGGCCAAGATTGGCGTGGCGATCGCGTCGTGAGTCGAAGGGATCGCGCGAGTCATTGCAGTGAATCAGATCGATCCGTCCGGTGGCGGCCAGCACCCGGTCGACGATCCCTTCCAGGTCCTGCCCCGCCGCCCAGGCGTGGCAGGTGTCGAGGCAGAAACCAACGCCGAGGTCGCCAATCGCCTGCCAGAGCCCGGCAATCACATCAATCTCTCGACCGATGGCGTTGTCACCGCCGGCCGTGTTCTCCACCAGGATCGGAACCGAACTCTCCACCGACTCGAGTGCCTTGCTCCACCGGTCAAACCCGGTTTCTATCGGCTCATCCGAGCCCGTGAGGTGGCCAGCGTGGACGATGACACCGCTCGCTCCAATCTCTTCGGCCGCTGCGCAGGTGTCCGCGAGGATTTTCCTGCTGGGAATCCGCACACGGTTATTCGGTGAGGCGACGTTGATCAGGTATGGCGCGTGAACGTAGATCGGTGTGGCCGATGCCCGGAGGGAATCCGCGTCCTCGCGTGGCAATGGCTTCTTCCACGACTGCGGGTTGCTCAGAAAGACCTGAACGCAATCAGCGTCGCGGTCAACTGCGGCAGCTAGAGGATCCGACCCGCGAACATGAGCACCGATGAGCACATCGGGCACCCTAGCGTTCACCCGGGGACGCCGGACCGGAGTTCGCGCAGCGCGGCATCAACCACTTCCGCAGACTGATACCAATCACCGGTGAGCACAACCAGGTTCGCCTCGCCGGACCACCTTGCTCCCCACGGATCGGGAGGCAGACCAACGCGGTCGGTCAGTTCGAGGACAAGTGCCGGCAGGGCTGTGCCGGCATCATCCACGGTCACGGCCGACCATCCAAGGATCGAATCCCACGGTATCTCCACCGGGCGACGGAATGGTCCGCCCAACGCCCATCTCGTGGTCGTTTCGTCGGCAATGAGAACCGGCCGGGGAAATAGCAACTCCTTCAAGCCAAAGACAATCAGCACCAACCCGACCAACAAGAAGAGGATCGCCCACAATGTGTCACGAGCTTCGAACGCGTCCGGGGTCCTGTCTTCGTAAACGAGAGCGACCAACCAGTCGATAATCCTTCGCCTTGCCAGGAAGTCCGCGCCGATGACGACGAACGGAACACCGGCGAGAGAGATCAGCCACATACGAAAGGCCGAACGTCCGACCCGAACCGACGTCATAATCACTCCACTCCAAGATCGCCAGGCGCTACGAGAGCCCTGAAGAGTACCGCCTGATACGCACAGCGTTGCTGTGGTTGGCCGCTGCTGAGGACCTTATCCCTAGTCCTACCACTCACAGCGGTCGCCGGTTTCCTGGGACTCAGGAGGAACGCCTCCTTCGCCGACGGTGACTGAAGTCTACAGATGATCATCGCTGCCTTTTCGATGTGGCATGGATACTTGCCCAAGTTGAGTGAATCGTCCGTAAGTTGGGAGGCACCGCAACTCGTGCTGGCCGATCAGACCTCCGCAGAAATCCCTAAAGTCGCCACTCTCCGTGGTCGATAGGTATGGCATAACACGAATCCGCCTCCCGTGTTAGCCCGACCATAGCGACCGCCCCGACCCAGGGCGGTCGCTTCAGTTTGGGCAAGTCTTCAGCTTTCAGCTATCAGCAGGAATTCCGGGCTTGCTTGGCTGGCACCTGCTGCGGAGCATCGGGGCACTCACCAATACCGTCCGGGCTACTTCCCGAAGCGGCGTTCTCGGCGGGCGAAATCCCGAAGAGACCTCAGGAAGTCCACCCTGCGAAAAGCCGGCCAGTAGACGTCGACGAACACGTACTCGGCGTAGGCGCTCTGCCAGAGCAGGAAACCCGATAGGCGGGACTCACCCGAGGTACGGATGACCAAGTCGGGATCCGGCAAGCCGACCGTGTAGAGGTGGCTCTGGACGGATTCGATATCGATTCGTTCCGCGATTTCGCCGGCTTCGACGCCCTCTGATACCAACTCGGAGACGAGTTCCCGGACGGCGTCGACTATCTCCTGCCGGCCACCGTATCCGACCGCCATGGTGAGTCGTCTCGATCCGGTCCCACACCGTTCCTCGAGAGTCTTGGCTGCCTTCACGAGTTCGGGAGGCAACAGGTCGAGGCTGCCGATGAATCGAATCGCCAGATCCTGTTCCCTCGCCTGAACCGGAAGTCGGCCGAAGAGATCAATCAACACTTCAAAGTAGGGATCGAGTTCCTCGGCCGGCCGGTGCAGGTTGTGGGTAGAGAGGAGCCACCCCGTTATCGCCGGGACATGCAGCTCATATGACCACCCCAAGAACTCCTCGAACTTGCGCATCCCTGCTTTGTACGCGGCTGTGTAGTCGGGAAGTCCCTCGCTCCGTGCATAGCGGCGGTGACCGTCGAGGATGA
>CBDTUP010000071.1:0-9735 GCA_965363685.1 uncultured bacterium
ACGTTCGGATGGCCAACCTGATCGTGGCTCCGCTCTACCTGTTGTTCAACATAGTTTTCTTTGTTGATGCCACACAGGGTTGGGAGTACTACCTGGGGGTCTTCTACGTCCTGTTCAACGTTCTGATCATTTGGCGTGCCTACACGTGGCCAAAGGCCGAGTAGGACTGGAGCCCTCTGCCCCAAGCCGCAAAACGCCGCACTTCGGTCGTGTCCGGCGGTTCCGTGGGTCGAATGCCACTCCCACCGCCGGTGTGGCTCAGCCTTGGTTCTCGTCGGACGAAGCGATCTCTTGCCAGACACCGTCCTCGACCCGACGGAGGACCATCTCCCGACCGCCCAGGCACTCCGGTTCCTGCCACCATTTGGCTTTCCTCAGCTCTGTCCAGTGATGCCACAGCGAACCGTGTTCGCAGGGCCGGCTGTGATCCCGGACGCTGATGGTTTCACTCATCTGAGGCATTCTCGTCCGGCCGTACGAAGCGACTAGTGAAGCCCCCGGGATAGGCGATCCGTGGCTCCCCATCCACCTCCTCGAACCAGAACTCCTCTCCGGGACTGCTGATCGCAAGTGTCTCCGGAGCTCGGAAACGGAGTCCTTGCACGAGTTCGTGGGCTTCGAGCGTGAGGGTGGGGTCAACGGAATCGGCATTCAGTGAGATGAGCGTTCCTCCGGCCCGGTCGACAACCTCTACTCGCCAGCGGTCGGCGTACAACCCGCCGAACCGGTCGAATGATTCGTCGAGATCGCCATCGAACTCGTCACTCAGGGCCTTGGCGATGAGCTTGACGATGCCTTCGAAAAAGATACCGGCCGGGCCGTCGATGGCATTGGTTAGGACGACGATCGCTAACTCGTGCTTCTGGTTGAGGGATGAGAACGTTATGAAACCGGGGTAGCCGCCGCCGTGACCAACAAAGGACAGGTCACCGATCTTGGAATGTTCGAACCCGACTCCCCACCTGTAGGTTCGGTCTTCATATTGGAGGCGCTGCATTTCGCGCTTGTCCCAGTCGTTGAGCAGTCGGCCGTTGCCGATGAGGTGAGCCTGGTACCAGCGCAGAAGATCGTTGACGGTCGAGGAGAAGCCGGTGGCCGCGTTCATTACCTTGGCAGCCACATGATCCAGCGGCGTTCTCGGGTTGCCCGGGAAGCGCTTCGAGTAACCGGTGGCGTGCCCGCTCATGTCGTCAGGCAGGTCCGGCGTGGTGGAATCGAGGCCGAGCTGATCGAGGATCGCCCCCGTGACATGCTCTTCGTAGCTGGTTCCGGTGACGGCTTCAATGACCTGGCCGGCCAACGTATAGGCAAAGTTCGAGTACTTGAGGTGTTGGTTAGCCGGATATACGGAGGGACCGTCCGCAACCTGGCGAACGATCTCCGGCAGGTCGGGAAAACGATCATGACTCCAGTGTCCGGTGTCTCCATCGCGGATGAGGCCGCTCGAGTGACTCAACAGATGACGTACCGTGATGTGTTCGAGGTTGTCGTCGCCTTCGGCCCGGAACCAGGGCAGATGGTCGACCACACGGTCGTCCAACCGGAGGACGTCGTCGGCTACCAACTGCATCACTGCCGTCGCTGTGAAGGTTTTCGAGTGCGAAGCAACGCGGAAGCGGGTATCGGGGGTCACCGGCCCGCCCTCGGTCAGGTCGGCGAATCCATACCCTTTGGCGAAGACTGTTTCCTCTCCGACTGAGATTCCGACCGCTACGCCCGGGACCTCTCGGATGTACGTCTGGTAGTCGATCCACTTGTCGATGACGCCGATGATCTGATTGATTTTTGAGGCGGTGTCGTTGGCCATGACACGACCCTACCGGGCGCGCAGAGTGCCGGCCGTAGAGTCGACCGGCACCCCTGTTGGAGGCGGCGTTATCGTTCGAAGAGTCGTGTGCTCCTGTCGATTAGGCGAACCAAGTCGTCCACGTCGGGATCGTCGAGCAGGTTGGCAATCCGGTCGACCTCATCGGCGACGTCTTCGAGTTGGTAGTCACCTCGGTCCCGGACTTCCTTCAGGGCTTCGGCGTAGGCCGCCACGGAGGCTGCCAGCCGGAAGTGCGGGTCGGTGTCTGTCCAGGAGTTGGCGAGCGAATCGGCGGTGATCTCGCCCGACACCTCACGGAAGTCGTCGCCGGCCGAGTCGTTCCAACGGATCGTGACCCGACCAAGTGAATCGCGGCTGCCAACGCCCTCTTCGAGCTCTATCTGATACAGAGCCGTCACTGAATGTCCGGCTCCGATTTCTCCGCCGTCGACGCGATCGTTGCGGAAGTCCTCGTCGGCGACGTCACGGTTCTCGAATCCGACGAGGCGGTACCACTTGACGGTCTCCTGATCGAACTCGACCTGTATCTTCACGTCGCGGGCGATGGTGATCAGGGTTCCAGTGAGGTCGTCGGCGAAGACCCGTTCCGCCTCGTCGATGGTATCGACGTACCGGTAGTGGCCGTTGGCCCGATCGGCGAGTTGCTCCATGAGAACGTCGTTGTAGTTGCCGAGACCGACGCCGATCGTCAGCAGGTCGATGCCGCTGTCGGCAGCCCGGCTGATACGTTCGAGGATCCCATCCGGGCCGGTTTCGCCGACGTTGGCGACCCCGTCGGACAACAGCACAACTTTGTTGATGCCGTCGCGATCGAAGGCTTCGTCGGCGAGGTCGTAGCCCAACATCAATCCTTCTTCAGCGTTCGTAGATCCACCTGGCTCCAGACGGTCTATCGCTCGGGTGATCGTGCGGTATTCGTCGGCCGAAGTGGGCTGGAGCACGATGTCTGCATGCGTGTTGTAGGCCACCACGGCGACTGTGTCATCCTCGTCCAGGGACTCGACCAGTATGGCCAGCGAGTCCCTGACGAGTCCCAATCGATCCCCATCTGCCATCGACCCCGAGACGTCGATGACGAAGGTCAGCGTGACGGGATCGCGTCGCCGTTCGGAGATCTCGCGTCCCTTGATGCCGATTCGGAGCAGGTAGTCGTCCTCGAGTTCGGCGAACGGTGTGTGTGCGCCGTCCACATATACGGCGAAGGTGTCTCTGGACGGGGCCTCGTATCCGAGGTCGAAGAAGTTGACGTACTCCTCGGTCCGCACAGAGTCTGCCGGCGGGAGGAGGCCTTCGCCGATCCACTTTCGCATGATGGTGTAGGAGCCGGTGTCGACGTCCACTGCGAACGTTGACAAGGCGTCGTCGCCGGTGTGGACCCACGGGTTCTGCCCGTAGTCCTCGAAGGTCACGTCGCGTGGCGTTTCGGGTCCTCGATAGAAGGAACCGTCGTCGGTCATTGCTTCACCGGCTGAAGCCGCCACGGTGTCTTCGGTTTGCGGGGGCGCAATGATTGAACGTCCCCCAGCGCCGTCGTCGGCGTCCGGTCGCTCGGCGGTCGTGTTGCGGGTTTCCTGTAGCGGGATGGTGTCTGCAGTGTCTTGACCGCTGCATGCGGAGAGCAAGAGGAGCAGGACAACCACCGTTGCCGTCAGTTTTCGCATTCGTTCCCTCCCTCGTGGGATTGCCACTAGGACGGGGGCAGGTAGAGATTGGTTCCCCGGGTCGAGCGGATGCTGAATCGTGCCGAGGCCGAACGACCCGTAGAATGCGGGGCCTACGTAGTACGTTGTACAAAGTAGACGGAGAGGTGGCCGAGCGGTCGAAGGCGCTCGCCTGCTAAGCGAGTAGGGGGTTTAGAGCCTCCTCGAGGGTTCAAATCCCTCCCTCTCCGCAAGAGAGGGCCCGCCACCAGCGGGCCCTCTGGTTTCTGTCAATGGGGGGTATCGAAAACGGCACGCCCGATTGACAGGAATACGGGCCCCTGTTTCCTGTCAATACAGGGTGTCAGAAACAGTATGCGCGATTGACAGGAAACCTCAGGAGGCGATCCACCGTTCGACCAGGTCGCCCAGGACGGGGAGTGGCACCGGGCCCGAACCAAGCACGGTGTCGTGGAAACCCTTGATATCGAAGCGAGGGCCCATTGACGATCGGGCGAACTCCCGCAAGCGCATGATCTCCCGCTGGCCGATCTTGTAGGCGAGCGCCTGTCCCGGCCAGGCAATGTATCGATCTACCTCGTTGACGATGTTGTTGGGCGCTTGAGGCGAGTTCTCCATCAGGTAGTCGATGGCCTCCTGGCGACTCCACCCCAACGCATGCATCCCCGTGTCGACCACCAACCGACAGGCCCGCCAGGAGTCGAACGACAGCACCCCGAGCCGATCGATGTCCCCTGAGTACATCCCCATCTCGTCTGAAAGACGTTCGGTATAAAGGCCCCACCCCTCCCCGTAGGCCGTGATCCAGGCATGCCGGCGGAACTCGGGTACGTTCTTGAGTTCCTGGGCGATGGCGATCTGTAGATGATGCCCCGGGATGCTCTCGTGAAACGCAAGGACCTCCGCCTCGAAGACCGGCCTCGTCGTCGGCTCGGACACGTTGATGTAGTAGCTACCGGGCCTGGTCCCATCGGCCGCCGGTTGTAGGTAGTAGGCGATCGTCGAGTCCTTGGCTGCGACCTCCGGAACATCGACGACCACGCAGTCGGCCTTGGGTAGCCGTCCAAACCAGTAGGGGATGACCTCTTTGGCTCGATCCAACGCGCGCTGTGCATGTGCCCGTACGGCGTTCGAGTCCTTGAATCGCAACTCCGGGTCGTTCCGCAACCGTGAGAAGATCTCCTGCAGGTCGGTTGTGTCGAGCACCCGACCCCCAAGTTCACGGTATTCATCGGCGAGCGACTCGACGGCTGCCAGTCCGATCCGGTGTACTTCCATCGCTGTCAACGGAAGCGTCGTATGCCTGGCGATCGCCCGTTCATACACTTCGCCCCCGTCGGGGAGCCAGACGACCCCCGAATTCTCCTGCGGGCGGGATCGTTCGAGGATCTCGTGTGCCAGTGCATCCCGGTAGCGCTGGTAGGCCGGCCGGATCTCGGTTCTCACGAGGTCACTCAAGGCCTCTCGCCAAGTGCTCATCGCCGCTTCGTCGAATCCGTCGGGAGATCGCACGCCGAGAAACAGGTCGCTTTCGATGGGTGAAGCTAGGTATCCGTCGATTTGCTCGATGGTGCGCTCGACCGCGACGGCCGGGGGCGTTCGATCCCGTGCGATACCTTGACGCAATCGCTTGATCGCATCGTCGAACATGCCTCCGATAGCTCGGTATTTGTCGAGCAGGGCGGCAGCGTGATCGGGTTCCATGATCGGAAACTGCGGCGCAGCACTTTGCAGGTTGACGTGGAATCCCATCACCGAACTGACGGCGATCTCGGGGTAGCGCGACCGCAACTCACCGGCCTGGGCCCTCGCCTCATGGATGAGGACAGACCGCGTAACCGATTCATCTGCGGTCAACGACCCCACATCCAGAGCCTCGGCCTCGTCGGCGAAGCCTTCGAGCTTGCCGATGGCGGCATCCTCGCCGGCCCGCGTTAGGTCCTCCATGCGGTCGCCGTATTGATGATCTCCGCTCAGGAGTGCGGTCGTGGGGTTGGCGCTTCGCAGATGGTCCCAATACGTGCGAGCCAGATCCGACAGCTTCTCCGAATCAGACACGGCCGGCCGACCACTCCTCCACGAGGTTCGCAAGCACCGGCAGCGGCAACGCCCCGGAGCCCAGCACCGTGTCGTGAAAGCCCTTGATGTCGAACTTGTCACCTAGGGTCGCCTCGGCCTGGGAACGGATCCGAATGATCTCTTTCCGCCCCAGCATGTACGCGAGGGCCTGGCCGGGTAGTCCGATGTAGCGGTCGACCTCCGAGACAACGGCCTTCTCGGAGGTCGGGACATTTGCCAGGGCATAATCGATGGCCCTCTGCCGGCCCCACCCGAGCGCGTGCATCCCGGTATCAACGACCAGACGGGTGGCGCGCATCGAATCGGCTGCAAGCATTCCCAACCGGTTCAACGGGTTGCTGTACATGCCCATCTCATCCGACAGTCGCTCTGTGTACAGGCCCCATCCCTCTGCGTAGGCAGTGACAATGCTGTGCTTGCGGAACTCGGGCACATCATCGAGTTCCTGGGCGATGGCAATCTGCAGGTGGTGTCCCGGGATGCCCTCGTGGAAGACGGTGGCTTCGATGCCGTACTTGGTCCACCCGGAGGGGTCGGCGACGTTCATGAAGAAGATGCCAGGCCTGGATCCATCCTGAGCCGGCGGGAAGTAGAAAGCCTCCGGCCCCTGTTCGACTGTCGACACCAAGCAGTCCGCTTTCGGTAGCCGTCCGAACCAGTCGCCCATGGCGGCCTTGCCCTTCTCCAGGGCGGCCTGGGACGCCGCGACAACTTCCTCGGCGGAAGCGAATCGCAGGTCCGGGTCGTCTTTCATGCGAGAGTAAATCTCGGAGAGGTCGGAAGTTCCGAAGACTTCTGAGCCCAACTCCCGGTACTCGTCCTCGAGTGCGGCAATAGTGTCGAGGCCGATCTGGTGGATTTCCTCCGCCGCCAGGTCGAGCGAGGTGTAGCTGTAGATGGCCGCCTGGTAAGCATCATCGCCTCCGGGAGTCCACTTGATGCCGACTTGGTCCTCGCCTCTGGCGACGGGGAGAACATCCTCGACGAGCGCCCGGCGCAACTCTTCGAATCCTGGCTTGATCGAGCCGCGGACCTGATCCGCCAGCTGCTCTCTCCACGCCGACGTTGCGGCGGAGTCGAACGCCGACGGTGGGCCGACGGCAGCAACTAGAGGATCCGTATCGATCGGACTGGCCAGATACGCCTCTAACTGGGCAACCACTTTCTCTGCCATCAATCGAGGGGGAGTGCGCCCGGCCTCGACGCCCTGGCGAAGCCGATCCGCCCACTGGTGCATGGCGGTTCCCATCTTCCCGTACTTGACCACGAGTGCGTCTGCGTGCTCCGGCTCCATGATCGGGAACTGTGCCGCGGCGGTTGGGAGAAGAACGTGCACGCTCATGGCTGGGTTGGCATCCATCTCGGCCTGGCGGGTTTCCATCAGGTCGGCTGTGGAGGTGGCTTCAAACATCAAGACATCCCGGCTGAGGCGATCCTGGAGAGCGAGACCTGTCGGGTCGATGGCTTTGGCCCGGGAGGCAAACGAACGGAGTTGCGAGATCGTTTCGTCTTCTCGTTCCCGCGATAGGTCCTCCATCTGATCATCAAAGCGATGGTCGCCCAGCATGAGGGCCATCGTGGGAGAGCGTTTCAGGAACTCCTCGTAGTACTCGTCGCCCAACTGACGGATTCCCTCGTCCACTGATCAACCTTTCTCCGATGCAGGGACAAAGCCTATACCGGCTTTCCGATATGCCGGACGGCGACTACCTTTGTGACTACACCAGCGCCCGTAGCTCAATTTGGATAGAGCGTCTGACTACGGATCAGAAGGTTGGGAGTTCGAGTCTCTCCGGGCGTGCGCCGTTCGCTTCTGCTCGCGGGAACCCTTCGGGTTCCTTCGAGTTCGGCTTCGCCGAACATCCCCGTTCCTAGTGGGCCTCCCTGGTCATGCTTGGTCGTCCGCGGCGGGGGGTTCCGTCATCAGTCTCGACGACTCGGCACAACTGCTGGAACACCTGCAGTTCGTCACGAGCGGTGACTTCGAACGCCACCACCCAAGCCTCCTCGATGGTGATCCCCCCTATCCTCGAAGGGCGGAGAACCCTCGATCGGGCGGTGCTCGGCCACGAAAACCTGTATCACCCCGGTCTGTTCCCACAGGGAGTCCAGGGCCTTCTGCGTTGGCTCATGGGTCACGCCGAGAGCCTCGCATACGTCTTGCCGCTTCGTCTCGCATCTTCCAGGTGCGGCGACCGGGGAAGGATCGGTGGTAGGACGCTAGGCGTCTTCGAGGAGGTTGAGGGTCAGGTCGAACTCCATCTTCATTCGTAGCTACTACCCGTCGGTCGACGCCAATGTCCGGCGCGCCTCTGCGAGGGCTTCGAGGGTCGTGGGGAGCATTTCGTCGATGGTCTTCACCGACCATTGGGCGCTGATCGCGTCCGAGTCGTCGACGTGGCGCTCAATCTCGGCCCATGCAGCATCCCATTCCTCTTGCATGCTCGGCGCGACCTTTGAACCGTCTCGGGTCAGGTCGGCCATGCCGAACGCTAGGAGCGGGGCTGCCATGGCGTAGTTGCCGACGGCGGCGGTGATGAACCCGGACTCCACCATGAAATCCGCAAAGGGAATATCACCCTCCGCGGCATACTGCTCGAGCGCGTCGATGGCGGCGCTCAGGTCCTTCCTGCGCCGTTGGATCGTCGCCATCACCGGGCCCCAGTTGTAATTCTTCGAGATTTCACGCAGCAACCCCAGGGCCTCATTGGCGACCTCGAGCGCTTCGTCATGCCGGCTCTGGTCGGACAGGGTGAGCGCGATGGCAAACATCGCCCAACTCGTCGCTCCGCGGTTGCCGTATTCGGTGTGCACGTTGCGGGCCTCTTCCAGAAACTCGAGTGCTCCCTGATTGTCTCCAACCGAGCGCCTGATCGCGCCGAGGCCGGAGAGCGACCATCCAAGCCCCAAGGGCACCTGGGCCAGGCGGAGGTGGTCGCGTGCGATGAGGAGCAGACGTTCGGATTCCTCCCTGTTCCCCTGAACACGGTGGATCCAGCCCTTATTGAGGGCATGCCAACCCATCAGCCAATCGCTTCCGATCTCCCGGCCGAGCTCGTAGCCCTCGTCGTAGCCCGCGTGTGCTTCATCCCACCTCCCGAAGTTGTGGGACACCGTGTTCGCCCAGTAGATGAGGGCGAGACTCAAGGTTGCAGGATCATCGAAATCGCGGGCCAGCTCCACGGCCTCCACCCCGGCGGGGAGCGACGCTCCTATGTCACCGCCCTCAAACTCCAGATACGCGGCTGCCGTGAGCAGACCGATCCGAAGGTCCACGGGCAGGTCGTTGCGAGCCAGCAGGTCTTGAACGTAGGTCAAAGCCGTGTCGACGTGGCCCCTGGCGCCCCAGAACCACCACAACCCGTTGGCGATGCTGGCCGCGGTCTCGAACCTGTCGTGCTCGATCCCCCACTCAAGAGCCGCCTTGAGGTTCTCGTGGTCGCGGTCCAGTCGTTCAAACCACTCAACCTGATCGCGGCTTCTCGTTCTCGAGTGCGCCTCCTCGGCCACATTCGCGTAGTAGTCGAGATGCCGTTCCCGCCAGCGGTCGCTCTCCCCGGCGTCGGTGAGTTTCTGGAGAGCGAATTGGCGCAGGGTCTCCAACAGCCCGAACCTTCCCTCCTCTGCACTCGCCTGGATCATCGACCGATCGACCAGGGACGCCACCGCGTCGAACACGTCGAGTTCGTCGACACCATCTCCCGACACGACCGCCTCCGCCGCTTCGAGGAAGAAACCGCCGCGAAAGACTGCCAACCGGTCAAACACCGTTTGCTCTGTTTCGTCCAGCAACTGATAGGACCAATCCATCGTCGCTAGCAGCGTCTGCTGACGGGGCAGGGCCGTGCGCGCCCCACCAGTGAGTAGGCGGAACGTGTCGGTGAGCCGCTCGGAGATTTGCACCACATTGAGCATCCGGGTCCGGGCGGCGGCGAGCTCGATCGCCAGTGGCATGCCGTCGAGTCGTCTGCAGATATCTGCCACGGTCGCCGCCGTTTCAGGGTTGAGCTCAAAGCGGGAAACAGCAGCAGCTCGTTCGGCGAACAACGCCATAGCATCGGGGTAGTCGCGCTCACCATCATCGATATCGAACACGGACGGGAGCCCGAGCGACGGGACCTGGATGAGGCGCTCGCCTCCAACCCCCAGGCCCTCACGCGACGTGGT
>CBDTUP010000072.1:0-9685 GCA_965363685.1 uncultured bacterium
CGAAACGCCGCGGTGGAGAAAGCGGATGCGGCTCGGCGTAGGCGGCGTCCAGCAGGTCCTGCAACGTCGTCCTCGCCAAGAAAGGCATGCAGACGCCCGCCAACTCGTGCTCCAGATCCTCCTCGTTGAGCAGCACGCTCATCCCTTCGTAATACACGTCCAGGAACGACGGAAGATCGTCGAAATCGTAGGCAGCCCGCATCTCAGTGACGGAGGACGCCGGCAGAATGATGCCGTTACGTTCGGCAAGAAGGAACTTGAGTTCCGGTTCGAGAGTCCCTTCGATGTGCAGGTGCAGTTCGGCCTTCGGCAGCCCTTCGATGAAAGCCTGCATTTCTCCCATTGCCGTACCTTTCTTGAAGAGGATGTCTCTCCATTCTGCCCTGCCACCCCGATGAGTGCCCGGTCGACAATGGCCGTCGCATTGCCGGTATTTAGAAATCTCTGTGGAAGAGTCACCACCTTCGTGGTATCAACTCCAGGTGACCAGAAGCGATATCGCCGGTAGACGACTCAAGTCGATCTCGATCGTGTTCGTTTCGTTCGGCATCGTGACCCTGACCCTGCCCATAATGATGTTGCTGGCACTGGTCTACGACCTGGCCGCATTCGTGATCAAGCGTCGCCACTTCATGGCCTCGCGTCTCGTTTTGATCGGGTGGATATATCTCGGCACCGAATGCCTCGGGATCGCCGCTCTGGGCGCACTCTGGATCGCTTCCGCCGGAGGTAGGTTCCGCCGCATATTCATCGACGGCACCTATTCGATTCAACGCTGGTGGGCAGGCTCGTTGTTCAGAGCGATTCGACGCGCTTTCGACCTCCATTTCGAGGTCGAAGGTTCGGAGACGATCGCTCCCGGTCCGGTTCTCGTCTTCATGCGGCATGCCAGCATCGTCGATAACTTGCTGCCGAGCGCTTTCGTTACGGCTCCACACCGGATCAAGTTGCGGTATGTGCTCAAGCAAGAGCTGCTTTCCGACCCGGCTCTCGACATCGCCGGCAGCCGATTGCCCAACTACTTCGTAGACCGCGCGTCGACCGACTCGGCACGGGAGGTGGCGGAGGTCGGTCGACTCGGTGAAGGCATGGGTATTGACGAAGGCGTCCTGATCTATCCGGAAGGGACTCGCTTCACCACGGAGCGCAGATCAAAGATTCTCGAACGATTGAAGACTTCGAACCCAGAGCTCCATGCGCGTGCTGTGCAGTTGGAGTTCGTGCTTCCTCCGAGATTGAGCGGACCGCTGGCTTTGCTCGATGCCCGCCCGTTCGCCGACGTAGTGATCGCCGCTCATGCCGGTCTTGACGGATTCAGCCACATTCGGGACATTCTCGGAGGTGGGTTGGTTGGCAGCACGATCCACCTACGCTTCCAGCGCTTTCCGCACAGCGATATTCCCACGGAGGAATCGCAACGAGTCGAGTGGCTTCTCGACCGATGGTCCGAGTTGGATGACTGGATCAGAAACCGATGACCGCCCGGGCCTTGTTCGCACAATGCAGGCAACCGGGACACATGTCCCGGGTCACAGCCGATCCTTCGGACTGACCGGCGCCGCCTCGTCGAGCGGGACTGCATATACGACCACGTTGCTGTCGTAACTCCGGAGACTCCTGTTGAAACCGCCTCCGCAAGTAACCAGTGTCAGGATCTGTGGACCTTGCCGACTGAAAATGGCCTCGGTAGGCAGGTCGTCTTTGTCGTAGACAGTCCTCGCCTCAGCACGATAGGTCAGAGTCGTGTCATCATCGAGATCAACCAGGATGATGTCACCCGGCTCGACCAACCTGAGATCGAAGAAAACGCCGGGGCCGCTTCCGGCCAGATCGACGTGGGCTGCCAGGACGGCGGATCCGGACTCACCAGGCGCAGAGCCGTACTTGTACCAACCCACCTCAGAGACGTTGCCGGGTACCTCCATTTCGCCGTCGGCTTCGACACCAGCCGGCTTGACCGGAGCCTCCACTCCAATCGCAGGGATTCTCAGAGTCACCGGGACCCGGTTGTGACCTTCGGGGTGTACACCAATTGTGAACTGTGGAGTAGTTGGCTGCGAATCAGCAGGATTAGTTGGCTGGGAATCAGACGGCTCAGGTTGTGTCGAATCGGGAACACTGGTGATCGTGGTCGGTGAAGTTGCCGGGCTGATGGGCTCGGTCACCTGAGTGGAGAGCGCCTGCTCGATGACCGCCGAGTCGCCGGCCTCCGCAGACGGTTTCGAGAAGGCCCAAACTCCCAGTGAGATCCCAAGCAGCAGGAAGCCGGCAACGAAGGCTGCGATTGCGCTCTTCATGATGATGGAACCCTTCTGAGAAGGAAGCGGGGGAGGGCAGTTAGACCGCCCTCCCCCGCCATCGTAGAACGAACGTCTATCAGCCGCGCTGGCGTGAGACCTGCACTCCACCGAAGGCGAAGGCAGCACCGGCAACCGCGAATGAGGCGAGCAGCCATGCGGGCACACCGTTGGTCAACTCACCACCGGTTCCCGAGGGAACACCGGCCGGAGGAGTGTGAAGACCGCCAATGCTCTGAACTGCGAGCTGGAAGGAGTCTCCTGCCAGATCACCAATGGCGTACACGATAACATTCGTGCCTTCAGGGATCGTCAAAGCCGGCACCTCGGTGACAACGGCGGCGGCATCGCCGGCAGCCGTGACCTTGACGTTGTAGTCCCCTGCGGGAACGTCTGCGACGCCCTCGGCACCATTTGCCACGCCTGAGAACAGGGCACCATCGTTGGCAAGGATGTCAACGAGAGGGGCGGCAGCGGTGTGGCGGACGGTCACACGACCGTTACCGGCGTCGATAGATGAGATGTCATTGACCCAAACTGTGATCTTCGGAGCGCCATCACCATCGAGATTCGCCTCGATCGTGGCATTGGCGCCGGCCGGGAGGGTGACCAGCTCGGTCAAAGCGGGCTCTGAGGCCGGGTCCGAGTCGGCAACCCGAATATCAATGTCGTAGTCGGCCGCAGGCAGAGGCAGCGGGTCGGTAACAGTTCCGTACTCGAAATCTTCGAGGGTAAGGGCGTCGTTGACGTAAACGTCGACCGTCAGGCCGGGTACACCGTGAACAACGGTGACCGTTCCATCAGTTGTCTGCGCCAACGCAGTGGCGGGCACCAGCATCAGCATCAGTGCGACGAGTGTCATCATGGCTTTGCGCATGTCTCGTTCCTTTCGGATAGTTGAGAGACTTCCCTATTCATACGGAGCGAACCAGCTTCCGGATGAATATTTAGTGATAAACCCGGGTTTCCGTATCATGAGCACATGGAGACCATGACTCTGCAGGAGGCGGCGGACCGACTCGGCACTCACTACATGACGGTGTATCGGTACGTGCGCCTCGGCCGACTCCCTGCCCGCAAGGTAGGCGGCACCTGGCAGGTGAAAGTATCAGACGTCGAGGCGCTGAGGCGTGGGGACGAGCAGGCGGTCCGCCCACGGCCCTCCGCCGACTGGTCGACCAGACTCGAGTCACGAATCCTCGAAGGTGACGAGGCCGGAGCCTGGGGCGTCATTGAAGCAGCCCTGGCATCGGCGAACACGCCTAGCCAGATCTACACCGACTTGATCATCCCCGCCCTCACTTCCATCGGATCGAAGTGGCACAAGGGTGATGTGTCTGTCGCCCAGGAGCACCTGGCGACGGCCGTGGTGATGCGCTTGATCGGACGTCTGGGCCCCCATTTCGCACGAAAGGGAAGACCAAAAGGGGTTGTGGTAGTCACCACACCTGCTGGGGAGAGACACGCAATACCCTCACTCATCGTCGCCGACCTACTGCGCGGTGCCGGATTTCAGGTCCTGGACCTGGGAACCGACGTCCCCCCTGAGTCTCTTGGGCAGATCCTCGAGCAGGTCGACGGGCTCACCGCCGTCTGCGTCAGCTCAACAAGGGTTGGCGCCGACCCAGAGGTGCGCGCCACGACGAGCAGCATCAGAACATCCGCGCCGGGAGTGCCAATTCTCATCGGCGGCGCTTCGATTGCCGACATCGACCACGCTATCGCGTTGGGTGGCGACGGCTGGGCATCGGACGGCCCCGGAGCGGTCGAAATCGTGATGGGCACTCTGACTTAATCGTCGGACGCAGCCGCACCGAACACAACTTGGCCAGTTCCCTATCTGAAGGGTTCAGCCGGCGAATCGCATGAATCTTCTCGAACTCCTTGACGGCCAGCGTTTTTAGTGCTAAAAATACGTCAGCATCTTTTAGTGCTAAAAGGGAGAATCCATGAAGGCGTCCACAAGACAAGAAGACATCGAGTTGGTGAATCAGATCGCAGCGGGCCACGAGGGGGCTCTAGCCGAGGTCTATCGTCGCCATGGCGGTCCCGTACTCGGACTTGCCAAGAGACTCCTCAGAGATCCGAACCTCGCGGAAGAGGTGGTGCAAGAGGTCATCCTTCGCCTGTGGAACAACCCTGAGAAGTTCGACGGCACCCGTGGCTCGCTCCGTTCTTTTCTCCTCGCACACACCCACGGGCGAAGCATTGACCTCATCCGCTCGGAGTCGGCGCGCCGTATACGAGAGGAACGGGACGCACAACTCGCCGTCGAGGCGGGTCTCAGTCTCGAGGAAGAGGTTTGGGAGATGGCTCTCGCGGACCACGTTCGGCAGGCTCTCGCAGAGCTCGACGAAGGCGTCCGGAAAGCAATCGAACTCGCCTACTTCGGCGGACACACCTACCGCGAGGTAGCAGAACTGCTGAATACGCCGGAGGGAACAATCAAGAGCCGGATCCGTTCGGGCCTACAGTCTCTCAACGGGCTGTTGACGAAGGCAGGACTGGCTCCCATCAGTTGAGAGAAACGATGCCGATCAAAGTGGACCATCAACAATTCCAAGAGTTACTAGGTGCTTATGCCCTCCACGCAGTGGAGGATGATGAGTCTTTGATGATGCAGCTCCACGTTGATCAATGCTCCGAATGTCGATCTGAACTCGACCAGCACCTGGACGTCGTCTCGCTTCTCTCATCAACCGAACGGTTCGCTCCGACCGCCCTGTGGGAGACAATCACCGATAGAATTCAAGACACCAAACCAGTGAGCGAATCGGCCATTGACGGGAAGCACTCCCCTACCGTCGTTGCACTGAAGCCCAACTGGCTCAAACGAACCGCAGCTATCGCAGCCGTCCTCGCCATCTTCAGCACCTCGGTCATACAAACCGCCAGACTCAACAGCATCAACGCCGAGCTTGCGGCCGAGCAAGCCATCGTGGCTGCTCTCTCTGAGGAACTTGGCACGCCTCCGTTTGAGGCGGCCCTGGCACAGGCGCGCTCGACCGGCCAAGGGCAACTTGTAAACCTCGGATCCCAGGTCAGCGGGTCAAACGCGATAATCGTTCTGATGCCCGACGGAACCGGCTATCTGGCCGAGCACACTCTCCAGCCGCTCCCTGCCGATCGCACGTATCAGCTGTGGGCAATCGTCGACGGCAAGATCATCTCCGCCGGTGTCCTCGGACCGAATCCCGGCGTGGTGCCCTTCCGGATCGACCCGGACGGGTTCGCCGGCTTCGCAATAACTGAGGAATCGGTCGGCGGAGTCGAGGCCTCTGCAAACGATCCTGTGGTTGCCTGGCTCGACGCCTGATACGACGGCGCACGACTAAAGGACCACATGAACTCGAATCAGGATCGCCAAAAGGCGGAGACCACCGGGCTGGTGTGGTTCAGACGTGACCTCCGGCTGCGGGATAACCCAGCGTGGGGCGCCGCCACCTCACAACACGTCCGAGTTGTCGCTCTATTCGTGCTGGATCCGAAGCTGTTCCGAGCCGGAACGCCACGTAGTGACCACCTCCTCCACCAACTGAGTTCACTCGATCAGAGCCTGGCTGAGCGTGGGGGCAGGCTCCTGGTGCGGCAGGGCGACCCGGCACGGTTGATTGCGTCCGAGGCCGCAGACTCCAACTCGGCCACCGTCTACTGGAATCGCGACGTGAGTCCCTGATCCCAACGAAGAGATGCAGCAGTCGAAGCCGCGTTGCCCCTGCCCGTTCAAACTTGGTACGGGTCGCTCGTCCATCCACCAGGCCGCTTGACCACTCAGACGGGCGATGCCTACAGGGTGTTCACTCCCTTCTACCATCGTTGGCTGCAAACGGACTGGGATCACTGGCCGGAACCCCGCCTAGTAGACATAGCCGCAGACCCTGGTGAAGGGATACCCGAACCGGAGACTGCCGCGCGGTATGAGCCGGGAGAGTCGGCTGCCCTTCGCCGATTGGATGACTTCGCAAACCGAGTGGGAGGCTATCCGGAGGCGAGGGATCGCCCGGATTGGGATTTGACCTCCAGACTGTCGATCGATCTCAAGTACGGAACGGTTTCGCCCCGCACCGTCATCTCCGCTCTGCCCTCTGAGTCTTCGGATGCCTTCGTGCGCCAGTTGGCCTGGCGTGACTTCTATGCCCAGATACTCCACGCGTTTCCGCACACCCTGGATCGTTCGATGCGTTCCGAGTACGACAAGATCCAATGGAGGGATGATCCCGACGGCTTCGAAGCCTGGCGTAAGGGCGAGACCGGATACCCCATCGTCGACGCCGGAATGCGGCAACTGGCTGCCGAAGGCTGGATGCACAACCGCGTTCGGATGATTGCTGCCTCGTTCTTGGTCAAGGATCTCCTCATCGATTGGCGGCTGGGCGAGGAATACTTCCGGCATCTTCTCCTCGACGGTGACGTCGCTCAGAACGTCGGCAACTGGCAGTGGATCGCCGGGACCGGAGCAGACGCCGCCCCCTACTTCCGTGTCTTCAACCCGGTCACCCAAAGCCGCAAGTTCGACCCAGACGGTTATTACATCCGTCGCTGGGTCCCGGAACTAGAAAACCTGGACGCATCCGATATCCATTCGCCGTGGACGGCCTCCCCCCTCGATCTAGTTGCTGCGGGAGTATCCCTGAACGACAACTATCCGGGTCCAATTGTCGACCATTCACTCGCCCGGCAACGAACACTCGATGCATACGGGAGAGCAAGAGGAGAAGCTTCGTGAATACCACGTTCGTTGATAGGGCACTCGATGCTTCGATTGCGCCTGGATTCAGCAGGATCGGCTTCAAGGTCCGACGGCGCGCTTGGGCACCCATCGGCGGAAACCTGGCCGATCGTCTACTCACGGAAGAGCCGCAGATCCATGTGCTGGTGAACAATGCCGGAACCCTCTTCAACCAACGATCGGAGACGTCCGAAGGCATCGAAAGCACTCTTGCTACCAACCTCCTCGGACACTTTCTCCTCACCAACATGTTGATCCCCAGGTTGGTCGAATCCGCCCCGGCTCGAATAATCAACGTGTCCTCGGGAGGCATGTACGGCCAACGGTTGTCGGTCTCCAACCTCCAGAACGATCGTGGTGCGTACAAGGGAGCTGCGGCGTACGCTCGGGCCAAGAGAGGACAGGTCGTACTCACAGAGATGTGGGCCGAACAATTGGCGGGTCGAGGGGTGACAGTGCACGCCATGCATCCCGGTTGGGCCGATACGCCGGGGGTCGAACATTCGCTTCCGACCTTCCACAAGATCACCAAACCATTCCTTCGTACGCCGTCGGAAGGCGCCGACACAATCGTCTGGCTGGCGACGAGTGATGAGCCTGGTTCAGCAACCGGGCTGTTCTGGCATGACCGTCGACCACGACCGACACACAAGATCAAAGGGACCAGGGAACATCGAGAGAGCCGGCAGAGACTCTGGCAGGCTCTCAGCGAGCTTTCCGGATGGAACGCCGACCCGTCGTACTGATCGGAGTGGGTGCGAACGCTTCACCTGATCAGATGCGTCGATGGTCGCGTTTGGACCCGGCCCAGTGAAGGGCCGGGTCCAACAGCGGTTCGATATCGGTTACGGCAGTTCGTTGACCCTGTCGGTACTCGGTGGAGCAACCGGCCCAAACGTGCCGAGGTAGTTGGATAGCGCCTCGAGGTCGTTACCCCCGTCGAGCTTTGGAGCGGTGACGTCGCCAAAGGTGGTGAAGTTGTCGCCACCGTCTGCCAGGAAGCTGTTGGCGGTAACGATGTAGGTGGATCCGAGATCCAAGGCCACACCATTGACCATGACATTGCTGATGGTTACCGAAGTACACACACCGGCGTCAATGGTCTTTGCCAGGTCGTAGGTGAACCCGTCCGAAACCCCGAGGTGCAAGAACGGACGACTCGCAAAGTCCGGCTGACACTGCTCCTCCAGCACCGACACGATCTGCGCACCAGTCATCGGGAAGGTCTTCAAGTTGTTGCCGAAGGGCTGGAACGTGAAGGCCTCTGCGAAGGTGACGACACCGTCTCCCTCACCACCCGAGTCGGCGTAGGTGAGGTCGGACCGGACACCTCCAGGATTCATGAATGCGATTTCCGCACCGTTGGCCGACGAAGCCCAGAGCTGGGCGTCGGCTACCAGGTTGCCTGCTGCGGATTCCACTCCACGATCGGACCCCGGTGGGTTCCCACCGCGCGTGATATCGGCGGTTATGGTCCCGATCGGAGTGTTACCTGCTGCTTCGAACAGCGGGAACCACTTGTCGATCACCGCAGTGATCGCCGGATCCGGACTCAGTCCCGCCTGATCGACGACATGGTTCGTGGCAATGCTCAGGTCGCGGCGAACGTCATTGGTGCGCTTGTCGATGACGAGATCTATCTCGGAAACAACCCGACCGTACGAGTAGGCGCTCGTGACAATGCGCGGGTTGCCCGCGGCGTCGTCGAGCTGACAGTTGTACGGCAAGTGTGTATGACCGGTAATGAGCACGTCGATTGCCGGATCGAGAGCGTCGTTGATGGCAACGATGGGCCCGGAGATGCCGGCGCATGCATCGACAACGCCGGGGGGCGGAGTCTGTGATCCACCCTCATGCAGCAGAACGACTATCGCGTCGACGCCCTGGGCATGCAGAATCGGGACCAGTGCGTTGGCCGTCTCGGCCTCGTCGAGGAACTGCCAGCCCTGGATCCCGGCTGCCGCCACGAGCGTGTCCGTCGCCTCGAGGGTCATGCCGATGAAGCCGATCTTCACGCTCTCCATCTTCTCGATCCAGTACGGGGGCAACGGTGTGTCTCCGCTTGCATCCTGCACGTTGGCTGCCAGCCACCTGAAGTCGGCACCCGCATAGGGAACGTCGGGGAAATAGCAGCCGTCGACGGGATGACACCCACCGTCCTGCATTCTCAGTAACTCTGTGACTCCCTCGTCGAACTCATGATTGCCGACACTCGATATGTCGAGACCCATCGCGTTCAAGGACTCCACCGATGGCTCATCATGGAATAGCCCTGAGAATGCGGGAGAGCCGCCGATGAGGTCGCCGGCGGCGACCGTCAGGCTGTACTTGTTGCCTTCCCGTAGCTCATTGAGCTTGGCGGACAGATACTCGCCGCCACCAGCTTCGACATCGTCTGCAGAGCCGTTGCCGGTGGCCTCGAGATGGCCGTGATAGTCGTTGAACGCCAGCAACTGAATCTGCACGAGTTGCCCCGGCGGATTCGCTTTCTTGGCCGATGCAGGCTCCGCCAATATCGCCAGCGACGTTATCGCCAGCAGGAAGGCGACGGCGAGTACTAAGAAGCGTCGCCTCGCCGGATTATGACTACCCAACGCAATGGGTAGAACAGAAGTGGACATGTTGATCTCCTCCCAAAAAGACCCCAGCCGGATTACTC
>CBDTUP010000073.1:0-9637 GCA_965363685.1 uncultured bacterium
GCTTCTTGCCGGCGATGGCAACCCTCGGCCCCTTGCGGGTTCGGGCATTGGTGTGGGTACGCTGCCCACGCACCGGCAAACCGCGCCGGTGACGAATGCCCTGGTATGAGCCGATCTCTACTTTTCGCCGGATGTTCTGTTGTACTTCGCGCCGAAGGTCACCCTCCACGCGCAGATTCTGATCCAGGTGCCTGCGAATCCGCAGCACCTCATCGTCCGTCAGGTCGCGCACCTTTGTGCCCGGCTCGATACGGAGTTCTTCACATATGCTCAGCGCGGTGGGGCGCCCGATTCCGAAGATATAAGCCAAGCCAATCTCAAGACGTTTGTCCCGAGGAAGATCGACACCTGCGATACGAGCCATCAATTACCCCTGTCGCTGCTTATGGCGCGGGTTAGGGCAAATGACCCAGACGCGTCCGCGCCGCCGGATGACCCGGCATTTTTCACACATTTTCTTTGTCGAAGGACGAACCTTCATGGTGTCTCCAGACACTTTCAGATGGAAACCATCGGCGTTCCCGGAACCTCGGTCCGCACACACCTAGCGGAGGAGGGGAATGTTTGGGAACTAGAACAGCCCGGCTACATGTAGTCGAACACGCTCAAACCGGCCCGAAGGCCAGGCGGGAATCATAGTCGCGCACTCAGGCGGAGGACAAATCGTCTGCGGTGAACACAATCGGACCGTCTTCGGTCAGTCCAATCGTATGCTCGAAGTGCGCCGATAGCGTCCCATCGGCCGTTACAACCGTCCATCCATCGGACTCTACGCGCGTCTCCGGACCGCCCATATTGAACATCGGCTCGATGCAGATCGCCATGCCCGTGCGCAGCTTCATCCCGGTGCCTTTTTTCCCGAAATTCGGCACCTGGGGCTCTTCATGCATCTGTCGTCCGATTCCATGGCCAACGTATTCGCGTACCACGCCGTATCCGAGCCTGTCGGCCTCAGCTTGAACCGCGCTGCCGATGTCGCCCAATCTCGCTCCCGGCTTCACTTCCTGAATGCCTGCCCAAAGACCAGCTTCAGTTGTGTCCAGAAGTCGTTGGACCTTCGGATCGACCTGGCCGATTGCGAAGGTGATCGCCGCATCGCCGTGAAATCCCTCGTAGATGGCTCCGGCGTCTACCGATAAGATGTCGCCTTCTTTCAGCCGGTAGTCGCCTGGGATTCCATGGACGATCGTTGCGTTCGGCGAAGTGCAGATGTGGGCGGGGAACCCGTGGTAGCCCAGGAAAGATGGGGTGCAGTCGCGGGCTCTGATGATTTCAGCCGCGATCGTGTCCAGGTCCCTCATCGTTACACCGGGAGACGCTGCTTCCTTGACCGATCTCAGTACGGCGGCAACTGCAGCTCCTGCGACTGCCATCTTCTGGAACTCATCCGGTTTCTTGATCGTGATCATGGACTGAGAGCCGACATTATCGATTCGGTTATTTCATCGACGCCGCCGACGCCGTCCACGCGATGGAAGGCGATATCGCGCGACTCGTAGAAACTGATCAGCGGCTCGGTGAGTTCTCGATAGACGTCCAACCGGTTCCGCACGGTCTCGGCACGATCGTCCTCTCGTTGGTAAACCGGCTCCCCGCACTGGTCACACACATCTCCGTTGGCCGATGGGGCGTCATCAACGTGGAACACGTGTCCGTTGGCGCATACCCTGCGGCCCGAGATCCTCCGGACGATCTCCTCAGGATCAACCACTATCACCACCGCAGCGTCGAGTCCGGACCCGCCGAAGCGATCCTCGAGCGCCTCAGCCTGGGCGATAGTGCGAGGAAAGCCATCGAGTATGAACCCATACCTCGCATCAGGTCTGCCTATCCGCTCCAGGAGCATTGCGATCACCAGGTCATCGGGTACGAGGTCACCACGCTCCATGATGGCTCTTGCCTTCAGTCCGAGATCGGTCCCATCGGAGACAGCCTGACGGAGCATGTCGCCCGTGGCGATGTGCGGAATCTCCAGATTCGCAGCTACCCGCTTCGCCTGAGTCCCTTTACCGGCCCCCGGGGGCCCTAAGAAGAGCAATCGCACATCCGACTCCCTATGCCAATGGCTAGCGGCTAAAGGCTAACGGCTAGTTCTTGCCTGAGCTCGGCTCAGGTCAAGAACCCTTCGTAGTTCCGCATCGTCAGCTGGCTCTCGATCTGTTTCATCGTCTCCAAAGCCACACCGACCACGATCAGGATCGAAACGCCGGAGAACCCGATCTGGAATCCCCATATCACCGAGGCGATGGCAGGAAGCACCGAGATCGTCGCCAGGAAGAGTGACCCCGGCAGCGTGATGCGATTGAGAATGTATTCGAGGTGACGAACGGTCGCCTTGCCGGGACGGATACCCGGTATGAAGCCACCCTGCCGCTGAATGGTCTCGGCCTGACGGACCGGATCGAACTGAATCGCTGTGTAGAAGTACGTGAAGAATACGATCAGCGAGAACAAGATGATGACATACGTCCACGTCGAGCTTCCCGTGGATCCGAGGTACTCGTTCACCCAGTTCCGGATCCCTTCGAGAACCGAGTTCGTCGAGTTGGGAATCATCGTCACGATCAATGCCGGGAAGAAGAGCACGCTCGTCGCAAAGATGACGGGAATCACACCTGCGGTGTTCACCTTGAGCGGGATGTATGTGGCTTGACCGCCCAGCACCCGGCGACCACGGACTCGCTTAGCGAACTGAATCGGGATCCGCCGCTGGCCCTGCTCCACATAGAGGATGGCCACGACCATCGCAACGAAGATGAAGATCATCAGAACGAACAACAGAGGTTGGGAAGCGCCGACCGTCTGCTGGTAGATCAACGAGAAACTGGCCGGCAACTGGCTGACGATGCTGGCGAAAATGATCAGCGACATCCCGTTGCCGATACCCCGCTGGGTGATCAGCTCACCGAGCCACATGATGAATGCTGTCCCCGCGGTCATGGTGAGAACGATCAACGCCGCCTTGCCGGCACTCGAGTCGGTGATCAATGGTTGACTCAGACCCGCGTCGCTTGACGTGTCGGCCACCGCCATCGAGATCGGGCGCCGGAGCTTCGAGAACGTCGCGGTCAATGCGGTCGACTGGAGAAGTGCAAGGACAACCGTCAGATATCGCGTCCATTGGGTGATCACTTTGCGGCCGCGATCGCCCTCCTCCTGCAACGCCTGCAGACGGGGGATTACGACTGTGAGCAACTGCATGATGATGCTCGCGGTGATGTACGGCATGATCCCCAATGCGAACACCGAGAACCGCTCCAAAGCACCGCCGGAAAACAGGTTGAGCAAGCCGAATATACCGCCGACTTCAGCCCCTTCCGCGATCGCCTGGACCGCGTCGAGGTCGGTACCCGGCACCGGGATATTCGTACCGAGTCGGTAGATGCCGATAATCATGAGCGTGAAGAGGATCTTCCCGCGCAGGTCGGCGATCGTGAACATGTGGCGATAAACGGCGAGCATATTAAGTCTTCAGTCCTCAGCTATCAGCTATCAGCTTCATTGGCACGGCTTCGCTCCCAACGGTCAAGCGAGCCTCCAGGTTACTGAAGACTGATTGCTGACTGCTGACAGCTGCAGAAGTCATCACTCGGTGATGACTTCTGCAGTTCCGCCTGCTGCTTCGATCTTGGCTACTGCGTCCTTGCTGAACGCATGCGCCTGCACGGTCAATTTCTTCTCGAGCGTCCCGTCTGCGAGGACCTTGACCCGGCCACGCTTCTTAACGAGGCCCGCAGCACGCAAGGCATCCGGGGTAACGGTCGATCCGGCCCGGAACTCGCCCAGGCGTTCGACATTTACGATTGCGAAGTATTCCTTGTTCGGGTTCTTGAAACCCTTCAAGTGAGGCAGGCGCCGCTGGAGCGGCATACTGCCACCCTCAAATCCGGGCCGCACCTGACCACGGGCCTTCAGACCCTTGGTGCCTCGCCCGGCAGTCTTGCCGCGGCGTCCGGCTTCACCACGCCCGACCCGCACTTTTCTCTTTTTGGAACCGGCAGCCGGTTTCAAATGATGAAGCTGGAGCTTCGTCTTCTTCTCTGTCATTTCACGTCCTCGGTACTTCGTCCTTGTACCCAGTACTCAGTACTCAGTACCTAGTTTTCCTCGACCTCAACCAGGTGCTTCACCTTGTGAAGCATTCCCCTGATTGCGTCTGTGTCTTCGTGCTGCACAGTCTGGTTCATGCGACGGAGCCCGAGCCCTCGAACCGTTGCCCGGGTCTTCGGCTTCTCTCCGATCAAACTGCGGCGGAGCGTCACTGTGAGTTTCTTCGCAGCCATCTCGTCGCTACTCCCCCGCCTGGGCGCGGATCATCTCAGTGGACCGATAGGCAGCCAGCAAAGCAGGCGGCGTCACTTCCTCGGCACTCTTTCCACGCATCTTGGCGATCTCGTCGGGACGGTGCTGTTTGAGCAGAGCATCCATTGTTGCCTTGGCCACGTTGAGGTGGGTCGGCGACCCGAGCGACTTGGCGAGCGCATCTCGGACTCCGGCAGCTTCGAGAATCTGACGGACCGCTCCACCGGCGATAACGCCGGTACCGGGAGCTGCCGGCTTGATCAACACCCGCGAGGCGCTGTGGTTACCGATCACATTGTGGATGGTTGTGGTACCTGCCATCGGAATCGCCACCATGTCGCGGCGGGCGATTTCCATGCCCTTCTGAATAGCAGCGGGCACTTCCTTGGCTTTGCCGTAGCCGACTCCAACCTTGCCCTTGCCGTCTCCAACGACGACGAGCGCGGTGAACGAGAATCGCCTACCACCCTTGACGACCTTGGCGACACGATTGATCTGGATGACCCGCTCGTCTAGTTGCGGCCCATCGGTTTCTTGCTGTTGGCGCTGTTGGCGCTGTTGTCTCGCCATCGTCTCTCCTAAAACTCCAACCCGGATTCGCGGGCGGCATCGGCGAGAGCTTTTACCCGTCCATGGAACGGATAACCCCCGCGGTCGAACACCACCTGGCCGATACCGGCGCTGCGAGCACGCTCGGCGACCAACTTGCCTACCTTCGTGGCGGTGTCGGCATTCAACCGCTCACCGCGAAGGTCCTTCTCCAACGATGATGCCGAAGCAATCGTGCTTCCAGAGACATCGTCTATCACCTGCGCGTAGATGTAGCGGTTGCTCCGGAACACGGCGAGCCGCGGTCGTGAAGCTGTCCCGCTGACACGTTTACGAACGCGCCGGTGACGGATCTTCCTTTGCGCTTCCCTCGAGGTGCTCATCGTGCAACACCTGCCTTTCCGGCCTTGCGTCGCACATACTCATCGACATAGCGGATACCCTTGCCCTTGTAGGGCTCGGGTGGCCGGATTGCCCGGATCTCCGAAGCGATTTGTCCGACAGACTCCTTGTCGATTCCGGAAATGATGATCTTCGTCTGTTCAGGAACCTCGAAAGTGATTCCGGCCGGTGCATCAACGCTCACGGGATGACTGAAACCGAGCTGAAGGTCGATCGAATTGCCGCTCAGAGCCGCACGGTATCCGACGCCTACGATCGACAGTTCCTTCTTGTAACCTTCCGAGACGCCGATCACCATATTGGCGAGTAGCGCACGACTCAATCCATGCAGTGCTCGCGATTGACGGTCATCGTCCGAGCGACTCACGGTGAGGACACCGTCGTCCTCAGTGATCGAAACGCGCTCATGGAACTCCCGCAGGAGTTCACCCTTTGGCCCTTTGACCTTCACCTTCTGTCCGTCGATATCGACGCTGACGCCCGACGGCAGGGTGATCGGTGCTTTGCCTACACGACTCATGTCACCAGACCTCACACACGATCTCGCCGCCAAGCCGCCGACGGCGGGCTTCACGGTCGGGCAGCATGCCCTGGGAAGTCGAAATCACGACTACACCGAGTCCACCGTGCGAGCGAGGAAGCTCACCGGCTTTCATATAAACCCGACGCCCAGGCTTCGAAACGCGCCGGAGCCCGGAGATCGTCTTCTCGCGACGCGGACCGTACTTGAGTTGCACGGTCATCTCGCGGGCAGGGCCCTTTGGTTCAACATCAAACCCTTCGATATAGCCCTCGGCGGCGAGAATGCCGGCTACGGCTTCCTTGACCTTCGAAGAGGGCATGACGACCGCCTGGTGTCCAGCCTGAACACCGTTGCGGATGCGGGTCAACATGTCGGCAATGGGATCGGTCATCATGGTTACCACGAAGCCTTTCTCACACCGGGAAGCTCGCCCTTGCGAGCCAGTTCTCGAACACAGATACGGCACATTCCGAATTTGCGCAGATAGGCACGCGGCCGACCACACCGCTTGCAGCGGTTGTATGCACGCGACTTGAACTTGGGCGTGCGATTGGCTTTCGCGATCATAGATTTCTTAGCCATTGCTCCTACACCTGCGCTTGTCTGCGGAACGGGAACCCAAACGCATTGAGAAGGGCCCGTGCATGTTCGTCGTTGTCGGCCGTCGTGCAGATCGTGATGTCCATTCCACGAACGGTCGAGACTTTGTCGTAGTCGATTTCAGGGAAGATCAACTGCTCGGTTACACCGAACGAGTAGTTGCCGCGCCCGTCGAATGACTTGGGATTGAGACCCCGGAAGTCACGTACACGAGGGATCGCAACCGCGACCAGCCTGTCGAAGAACTCCCACATGCGATTGCCTCGCATCGTCACTGAAGCGCCGACGGGCATTCCCTGCCGCACCTTGAAGTTGGCGATCGACTTTTTCGCACGATTCAGCTTCGGCTTCTGACCGGTAATGATCGCTAGCTCTGCCAAGGTGGACTCGATCGCCTTTTTGTCGGCCACGGCCTCTCCGACGCCGACGTTGACCACGATCTTCTCCAGCCGGGGAACCAGCATGGCGTTGTCGACCCCAAGTTCCTCGAGGAGCTTGGCGGCGACTTCGTCGTTGTAGCGCTGTTTCAGTCGGGGAATCACAGTTCACCTCCGCACTTCACACACGTGCGGGTCTTGTGACCGTCGTCGTCGATTCGATAACCGATACGGGTTGGGCCGCATTCGTCGCAAATGATCATGACGTTGGAGGCATCCAGCGGCATGTCCTTGTCGATGATTCCGCCCTGCATCGTCTGACCGCGGGGCTTCTGATGCCTCCGGGCGGTATTGACGTTCTCGACGATCACCTTGTTCTTCTTCGGGAGGACACGGATGATTCGGGACTCCCTACCGGAATCCTTCCCGGCCATGACCTTCACCTTGTCACCTTCACGCAACCGCATCACAACACCTCCGGTGCAAGCGAGACGATCCGCATGAACTTCTTCTCACGCAACTCTCTGGCCACCGGGCCGAAGATGCGAGTGCCGCGGGGTTGTTGGTTGGCGTCGATTAGTACGCATGCGTTGTCGTCGAATCGGATGTAGGTGCCATCGAGACGGCGGTGCTCTTTGGCCGTACGTACCACGACGGCCTGGACTACCTCACCGCGTTTGACCGCAGCCCCTGGAATCGCCTCTTTGACGGTTCCCACGATTACGTCTCCAACGCCTGCGTATCGACGTCGCGATCCACCAAGGACCCGAATGCAGAGGAGCTCTCTGGCTCCACTGTTGTCGGCCACTTTGAGCCGGGATTCCTGCTGGATCATCGAGCACGCTCCACTACTTCGACCACGCGCCAACGCTTGGTCTTCGAAAGCGGGCGGGTCTCGGTGATCATCACTGTGTCACCGACACGAGCATCGTTGGCCTCGTCATGGGCGTGGAAACGCGCACGGCTCCGTACGACCTTGCCGTACATCGGATGACGTCGGGAGCCCGTAACTTCGACCGTGATCGTCTTGTCGCGCTTGTCCGACACCACGACCCCGACTCGCGTCTTGCGACGTGTCCGGTCTGCCATCACGCACCTTCCTTGTCGGCGGACGCGGTCTGCGCCTGCCATGCTTCAAGTTCTTGCTCACGTAGCACCGTCATGATGCGGGCCACTTCGCGGCGAACCTGCCCGAGGCGTGCGGTGTTGTCCAGCTGGTTCGTAGCCAGTTGGAATCGCAGGTTGAAGGCCTCAGCTTTCGCATCGGCCAGCGCCTCGTGCAGCTCTTCGGGCGAGAGCTCTCGGAGTTCCTCAGCAGTCACCCTTCCTCCCGCGTTACAAATCGTGTTCTAACCGGCAGCTTGTGGCCGGCTTTGCGCATCGCTTCACGAGCGAGGTCTTCGTCAACACCGGAAAGCTCGAACATCACACGTCCTGGCTTGATCACGGCTACCCAGAACTCTGGGGCACCCTTGCCGGAACCCATACGAGTTTCGGCGGGCTTGGCCGTAACCGGCTTGTCGGGAAAGATGTTGATCCACACCTTTCCACCGCGGCGCACCGCTCTGGTGATCGCAACACGAGCCGATTCGATCTGCCGGGAGGTGATCCACCCAGCATCCAATGCCTGGAGGCCGTAGTCGCCGAAGTTCACACGGGTACCACCCTTGGCGGTGCCGCGTCTCCGACCGCGATGCACCTTGCGGTACTTCGTCCGCTTGGGCATCAACATCTCTACTCGCCTCCTTCTTCTTCTTCATCGCTCGACGTGGCTTCGGCCGACTCCACCGCAGCAGTGTCTTGCGACTCCGTCACAGCTTCTTCACCCGCCTCGCTCGGCTCGTCAACGACGGCTTCGCTCACCGTGTCTTCTGCAGGTGCCTCTACAGGCACAGCCGCTTCGGGCTCCGGCATCGTGGGGGTCTCTTCAGCACTCGCCTCGACGCTCACCTCCGCAGAGGGGGTCTCGTCGACGAGCGCACCACGCTCTTCTTCGTACTGACTAATTGCCTCTTCCGGGGCGATCCGTGTGGTCGCTTCGTCCCGTCGAGCGCCTTCTTTGCGCTTGCCGCCGCCGGCTTCGATGATTCGTTTGCCGCCGCCGGCTTCAATGAGGCGAGGCATCTTATCACTTCCAGCAGCAGCTTCAGCCCGCGACTTGGCAGGAGCGACCCTGCCACGGCTGGGCCCGCCGGTTGCCAGTGCAGCCTCGGCTGCGATCTTGGCGCGGGTGGTCGAGGACGAAGCAACGACATCGCCCTTGTAGACCCACACCTTGACGCCAATCGCTCCCACCGTCGTCCTGGCTGTTGCAGTGCCGTAATCGACATCCGCACGCAAGGTATGAAGAGGCACGCGACCTTCGCGATACCACTCACGACGGCCCATGTCGGCGCCGCCGAGACGGCCCTTGCACTCGACCCGGACACCTTCGGCACCGGCCTTCATGGCGGTTGCGACCGTGCGCTTCATGGCACGGCGGAAGGCGACACGGTTCTCGATCTGGTCGGCAACGCCGCGGGCAAGCAGCTGTGCGTCGGTTTCGGGATCCTTGACCTCAATCACATTCAGCTTGATTCGCCGGCCGGTCAGTTTCTCGAGTCCGTCCCGAAGACGTTCTGCTTCGGAGCCCTTGCGTCCGATGACAACGCCGGGCCGTGCGGTATGCACGTCGACCTGGACCTTGTCACGAGTACGCTCGAGTTCGATCCGGCTCACGGCTCCACGCTTCAGTTCGCCGTCCAGGTAGTCGCGGATCTTCCAATCCTCATTGACCAGTTCGGTGTAGTCCTTGTCGCTGTACCAGCGTGACTTCCAATCTGTAACGATTCCGAGGCGGAAGCCGTAAGGATGTGTCTTCTGTCCCATCTCTACTCCTCCTCGC
>CBDTUP010000074.1:0-9636 GCA_965363685.1 uncultured bacterium
AGAAAGGGCGAGGATGATTAGGCCCAGAAACAGGGCGGCGAGGTTGAGGTCGAAGCGGTAGTCGATGTCGAGTCCGGTGCTGTTCACGTTGTCGAGAACGAGTAATCCCAACCCGACCTTGATGATCTGCTCGACGACGGCCGCGACGATCACGATCCATCCGAGCCAGCGGATCCTGAGCACGTTCTCGGGAAGGAATGGCGTTCCGACCATCATGGTTGTGAAGATCCGACGAAGGAGGATCAGGACAACGAAGGCGGCCGCTAGTCCGGCGATGATGGTGGCGCCCGCAGCGAATGCAAGACCCAGACCTGTCTCACTGAACTGTGCCTCGCCGACCACCCGGCCGACGGTGCCTTCTCCCCAGGAGTCACTCGACAGGGTGTAGACGCCCTCGTCGATCGAGAATTGGATCGGTACCGCCAGCTCCGACGAGGTGGAGCCGTCCCCACTGATGAGGAATCCGGCCAGGATGATCATGAGGACCACAACCACAGACAACAGGACAATCGAGAATGTTGTGAGGCCGCGTAGCAAACGGGGGAGTCGACTGTTCATTTCTCTACCTCCATATTGAAAAACAGTAATACAGTATTGAAAAACAATCAAACCGTATTGAAAAACAGAAAGACGTGCTTGTGGGCGACTCGACTGAGATTCCGACTGTGACGGCTGCCGAGATGGCCGAGATCGATCGCGTGATGGTCGAGGATCTCGGAGTCGAATTGCTGCAGATGATGGAGAACGCCGGTCGATCGCTCGCCCGCCTGGCAATGCAGCGTTTCGCCCCCCAATCGGTCGTTGTGCTGGCCGGACCTGGCGGCAACGGTGGGGGCGGCCTCGTGGCGGCCCGGCATTTGATGAACCATGGCGTTGCGGTCGAGGTGGCACGATCGCATGATCGTTTCCATCCCGTGCCGCGTCATCAGTACGAAATCCTCGAACGAATGAAGGTTCACGAAGTGGATGAGCCGTCATCGCCGGATCTCGTGATTGATGCCCTGCTTGGGTACTCGCTCGAGGGCGACCCACGCGGCAGGTCGGCCGAGTTGATCGAGTGGTCGAATCGGTCGGGGTTGCCGGTTCTCTCGCTCGATACCCCGAGCGGACTCGATGTCACCAGCGGAGAATCAGGGAGTCCGTGTGTGACGGCCACCGCCACCATGACGCTTGCCCTCCCGAAGAGGGGACTGATCGGGGCGGCCGAGGTGGGTGACCTCTACCTTGCCGACATCTCGGTCCCACCGTCGGTATACGCCGCTATGGGCCTCGGCGATTTGAACCCGTTCACCGACGACTGGATCGTCCGCCTTGGATGATCAACACTCCGGTGGACCCTACGTCTGGACCGGTTCCAGGTAGACGATGGGTATCTCACGATCGGTTCGAGATTGGTAGGTCGCGTAGCCGTCGTAAGCGGCGACCACCTTCGGCCACCACTTGTGACGCTCTTGCGACGATGCCGTCCTGGCGATTACGGGCAACTTCCTACCCGGGAGAGTGACGTGTACGTGTGGGTCCGCGAGCAGATTCAGGTACCAATGTGGGTGTTCGGCTCGTCCACCCCAGGAGGCGATGACGATCAGACCGTGATCGGCCTCTAGATAGAGGAGCGGCACCGTGTGGGCCTTCCCGCTGTTTCGCCCGGTGGTGGTCAACAGCAACATGTCGTTGTCGACGAGTCTCCGCCCGACCCGCCCTCGCGTAGTCCGATACAGGAGGGTGTGGAGTGAGGAGAGGTGCTTGGCGGTCCGATCGCGCATCGGGAGAACCTATCAGCTCCCGGACTTCGGGCTCGCGACCAGCAAGTCGCGACTAGCTACTCTCCTTCTCCATGCGATTGGTCGTGGCGAAGTGCAGCGTTGACTACGAGGGGCGGTTGAACGCCCATCTGCCGATGGCCGTGCGGCTGATCATGGTCAAGGCGGACGGGTGTGTCGCGATCCATGCCGATGGTGGTGCCTACAAGCCTCTCAATTGGATGAACGCTCCCAACTACCTCGAAGAACACGAGGCTGAGTGGACTGTCACCAACCCGAAAGGCGAACGCCTGACCATTCGCCTCGAGGAGATCCTCTCCGACGTGTCGATGGAGTTGGGAGATGATCCCGGTCTGCAAAAGGATGGCGTGGAGGCTCACCTACAGGTCCTCCTGGCCGATCAGCCGGAGGTATTGGAAGACGGCCTTCAGATGATTCGGCGCGAGTATTTCACGGATATCGGACCGGTGGATCTGCTCTGCACCGATTCCGGTGGCGGAACAGTGGCGGTGGAGATCAAACGAAGAGGCGAAATCGACGGTGTAGAGCAACTCGCCCGCTATCTGGAAAGGTTGAACCTCGACGCCAGGCTCGCTCCGGTGCGGGGGATCTTCGCCGCACAGTCGATCACGCCTCAGGCCAAGGTTCTGGCTGAAGCCCGGGAGATTACCTGTGTTGAGGTCGACTACGACGAGTTGCGTGGTGTTGAATCGAACACGCTCAGGTTGTTCTGAACCGTGTTCGACATTGTGCTCTACCAGCCGGAGATTCCTCCCAACACGGGCAACATCATGCGCCTGTGCGCGAACACCGGCAGCACCCTGCACTTGATCCACCCGCTTGGGTTCGACCTGGACAACACGAAGCTTCGGAGAGCAGGTCTCGATTACCGCGATTGGGCGGAGGTGCGGGAGCACTCGTCCCTGGAAGAGTTCGTGGAATCGACCTCGCCCGGTCGAGTGATCGCCTTCACGCGGGACGGTGACGGGCGCTACACAGACCCGGATTACCGCTCGGGCGACGCGCTGCTTTTTGGCCCTGAGTCCGACGGTCTTCCGGACGACGTGCTTGCCTCGCCGCTGGTGGACCAGCGGCTCCGCATCCCGATGCTGCCGCGGTCACGGAGCCTCAACCTGTCCAACGCAGTCGCCATCGTCGTCTTCGAAGCCTGGAAAGCCCAAGGCTTCCCCGGAGCCCTCTAGCTCCGAGGGTTTCCTGTCAATCGAGCGCACGGTTTTTGGTGCCCTGCATTGACAGAAAAACTCGGCCCTTCTTCCTGTCAATGGGGCGTACTGTTTTTGCTGCCCTGCATTGACAGGAAACCCTCAGGGGGCGAGGAGGCGGAGGGCGACTGCTTCGGCGAGGGTGCCTTTCTTGACGTCGTCGAGTTCGACGCTCTCGTTCGGGCCGTGGGCCCGGCTCGTCGGATCTGCCACTCCGGTGAGGAGAATGGTTGCCTCGGGGTAGGCCTCTGAGAAGGCGGCAACGAACGGTATGGAACCGCCCACACCCATATCGACCGGCTCGCGTCCCCAGGCTTCCTCAAATGCAGTCCGGAATGCCTCGGTCGTGCGACCCGTCGTCTCCAGCGCGAAAGCATCGCCTGTGGCGCCCGGCGTGACGACCACCTCCGCGCCCCACTCCACATGCTGTTCGAGGTGGGCTACCAATGCGCTCATTGCTCGTTCCGGGCTGTCACCGGGAGCAATCCGAAGGCTGACCTTCGCTCGCGCCGCCGGGACCAGGGCGTTGACCGCGTCGGATACCGGCGGAGCGTCGATAGCGAGCACCGCGATCGCCGGCTGCATCCACATCCTCGAGGTCAGCGAACCTGAACCGATCAATTCGAGACCGGTGACGGTATCGGCTTGCTCCCGCAGTTCTGACTCCGTCAGATCGAGATCGTCGGATGCGCTCGCGACCAGACCCGGGATCGCAACGTTGCCGTCCCCGTCGTGAAGGGTGGCCAGGAGTCTCGACAAGACCGTGAGCGCGTCGGGGATGACACCGCCGAACTGCCCTGAATGTATTGCGTAGCGGAGCGTCCGAACTTCCACCGTGCAATCGACGAGGCCACGCAACGAGGTAGTCAGCGCCGGTTGACCGATCCTCCAGTTTCCTGAGTCGGCGATGACGATCACATCGGCCTCCAACTGATCCCGATACCCGGCCAGGAAGTCTCCGAGATGAGTCGAGCCCACCTCCTCTTCGCCTTCAACGATGACCTTGACCCCGACCGGCGGACGACCCTCGTGTGCCATCACAGCACCCAGATGGACGACGATTCCGGCCTTGTCGTCAGATGATCCTCTTCCGAGCAGTCGACCGTCTAGTTCGACAGGCTCGAACGGATCACGGTCCCAATCACTGAGATTGCCAACAGGCTGCACATCGTGGTGGGCATAGAGCAGAACGGTCGGAGCACCTTCCGGGGCGGGAATCTCGCCGAACACCGCAGGATGGGCGCCCTCTACTTCCAGAAGTCGCACGTCCTGGAAACCGGCCTCGGACAACAGAGAGGCGACGACTTCAGCGGACCGCCGGACCTCGGAGGAATCGAATCCCGGGGCGCTTATCGAAGGGATACGGACGAGGGTTTCGAGAGTGTTTTGGAGCGACGGAAAAAGGTCGTCGACGGCGGAGCGAAGATCATCATGCATGGATCCGATGCTACCGGCTGGTCGGACCCCTCCAGTCGGACATGACTCCTGGGAGGGACGATACCTAGCCTGAACGCATGGAACGCTTCTCGTGGCCCGCGATCGTTGCCCTATCGCTCATAGTGATGGTCGCATTCGGGTCGATGTTCTACGGGTTCTCGGTGTTCCTGACCACCGACGCGGCCGGCGCCGAGTTCAGCACGACGGTGCTCTCCCTCGGGTACGGAGGCGCGGCGCTCGTGGGTGGCCTGGTTGCCTTCCCGATCGGCAAGTACGCGGACCGACATGGGGTTCGCTCAGTATTCGCCGTCGGATCAACGTTCGGGTTTCTTGGTTTGGGGGCGTTCTCGATCGCCCAGGATCCCTGGCATGTACTAGCCGCCTGGTGGCTGCTCATCGGCCCGGCGGGTGCCATGACCTACTACGAGCCGGCCTTCGTGGCCGTCGATCAGTGGTTCTCCCGGCAACATCGCGCTCGAGCCCTCGCAGCGTTGACGGTTATCGGAGGTCTGGCGGGTTCGGCATTTATCCCTCTCGCCGAACGAATGGTTTCCTGGTTTGGCTGGCGCTGGACCGCGGTGGCCCTCGGTGGTCTCCTGCTGTTGGTCGGATGGGTGGGCGCTATCTGGTTTCTCCCGGCCGGGTCGACCGCGGAAAGCACCTCCGATGAAGCCATACCCTTCTCCGCCCGGCGGCTCCTCACCGATCGCCGCTTCATGATGTACACGATCGGAATGCTCCTCAGCTTCGGAGCCATTCAGTCGATCATCACCCATCGGGTCGCCCGCTTCGAAGAGGCCGGGTTCGCAGTTGCAGCCGTCGCGGTGTGGGCCGCGGTTGCCTCCTTCCTGAGCCTCCCCGGACGATATGTGTCGCCCTTCATTGCGGGGCGGAGGAAACCCACCTCGGTGCACGCCGCCGGAATGATGGCGGTCGCAGTTGCCCTTGCTCTGGCCGTCGTCGCCGGTGCCCCGTGGCAGATGGGCAGCCACTTCGTACTTTTCGGACTTTCATTCGGAGTGATGCTCCCGTTGCGGGCGATGGTCATGTCTTCCTGGTACTCCGGGTCTTCGTACGGGCGCACCATGGGGGCCCAGTGGTCGATCGCCGCCATCGTCGGTGCAGTCTTCCCGGCGGGAGTGGGAGTGCTCCGTGACACAACCGGCGGCTATGAGATCCCAATGGCCGGGCTGACTGTGGCGATGGGCCTAGCTGCGTTGATCACCTGGATGTCCGGCCGTGCAGGTCTCAGCGGTCGTGATTCGGTAGACGGATCAGAGGAATCAGCCGCTGATCGGGCGTGAAGAGTCGCCTCCCGATGCCCAGAGTCATCACGGTTGCCGTGGTCGCGACCGATCCGAGGATCAGATACATGATGGCCGCTTGAACACGTACAGCCTCGACGGGATCGACCCCGGCGAGTATCAGTCCTGTCATGGCTCCTGGAAGGAAGACAAGACCGACCGCCTTGGTCGTCTCGATCTGGGGAGTTAGGGCGGTTCGAAGGGACGATCGCAGATTCCCGCGGATCGCTTCGGTCGAGGGTTGTCCCAGTGCCAAGCGGGCTTCGATTTCGCCGCGGTGATCCTTGAACTCATCGACTACCCGGCGCGCAGCTAGAACGGTCGCGTTCATCGAATTGCCGATCATCATTCCTGCCAACGGTACGAGCGTTCGGCCTTCCAGCGGGAAGACGCCGATGCCGAAGATGACCAGCAGGGTCACCGCCGCAGCGGTTCCGATCGCGGCCATACCGAGTGGAAGCATTGCTGGAATCTCGGGAGCGCGCCGTTTGATGACCACTCCGGCGAAGGCCACCATTGCCGCCACCCACGCCCAGGAGAGAGCGATGGGCTGGTTTGGGTCGATCACGAATGCCAGCACCGCACCGACGAAGAGAAGCTGAATCAGCGACCTGATCGTGGCCCAGACGATGTCACGTTCCAGTCCGAGACGCTGGGTGAACGAAATGGCGATAGCCACGACGACCAGGAGCAGTGAGGCCAGCAGGCCGAGAGTGGTTACGTCGGCCGTTCTCATGATGGCTGCTCGGCCAGGAAGGTCGCGATTCCCGGGCTGGACGACTCGAATAGGCCGGTCGCCGATCCCTCGTACGCGACTTCCCCGGCAATCAGGCACACAACCGAGGTAGCCAGACGCTTCACCTGAGCGGTGTCGTGCGTCACCCAGATGATCGGCATACCCTCGTCGGCCAATCGAATAGCCAGGTCCTCGATCACCCTGGTGGCCGCCGGATCGAGAGATGAAGTTGGCTCATCCATGAGCATTGCGCTGGGGTTCGTCGCTAGTGCTCTGGCAAGGCACATTCTTTGAGCTTCACCGCCGGACAGTTGGTCGGCGACCTGATCTAGGAAGTCGGGCTCCAGCCCGACGCGGGCGAGCAAATCGATTGCGACCGGGACCGGGAGGTCTCGATCAGCCTCGCGTAGGTTGTCCAATACGGTCCCGGCGAAACGAACGGGCTCTTGGAAGACCATCGCAACCTGCCTGCGGAGTTCGAGTACGGGAATCGCCTCCGTCGGTTTGCCGTCGAAGATGATGGATCCGGAGTCGGGCACATCGAGCCGATTGCAGAGGCGGAGCAAAGTCGACTTTCCGGCTCCCGATGGGCCAACGATGACGGAAAGACCGTCGTCGGCGATCTGGAGTTCGTCAACAGATAGACGCGGACGATCGTTGTAGCCGTTGACTCTGATGTCCTCGAACAAGAAGCCCATCTTGCGGAACACGATAGGGCTAAGTCCGAAGATGAACATACGCGAAACGAGGGAACAATCCGGGGAGAGGGAGCGTTATGTCAGGCTCACGGAAGGAGCGCGCATGCTCGAACAAGAAACGCTGCTGGATCTCGGCCAGGGATGGCGAGAGCTTGCAGCATGTGCCGGCCGTGAAGACAACCTCTTCTTCCCAGTGAATGAAGCGGAAAGGTCACTCGTGGTTGCTGCAAAGGCGGTCTGTGAAGGCTGTCCCGTCCAGGATGAGTGCCTTTCGTATGCCATTGAAACCGGTCAGAACGAAGGTATCTGGGGTGGTCGGACGTCTTCCGAAAGGCGCACGGTCAGGCGCCGCTGGACCGCCGCTTCCCGCAGGGCCAGCTAGTCGACGCCCGCGGACCGCTATTGGGCGGTATTCCACCCCACCGGGGATACCCAATACTGCCCTGAAAAGAAAGTGTGGGGGTGGTCGGGAGCTCTTCTGGTAGTTACTATAGAGTAACTAATCCAGGAGTCGTGATGTCAGAATTCTCGCTCGACCTCAATGACGACCAGCTGCAGCTGAAGAAGTGGGTCCACGATTTTGCCGAAGGTGTGATTCGGCCGGCCGCTGAAGAGTGGGATGAGCGTGAAGAGACGCCGTGGCCGATCATTCAGGAAGCGGCCAGGATCGGCCTTTACGGCTACGAGTTCTTCTTCAATAGCTATGGTGATCCGACCGGACTCACCCTGCCGATCGTGTCCGAGGAGCTTTTCTGGGGGGACGCCGGGATCGGTTTGTCGATATTCGGGAGCGCGCTGGCCGTTGCCGGGATCGCTGCGGTCGGCACGCCCGATCAGATCGCGGAGTGGGTACCGCAGTGCTTCGGAACACCTGAGGACCCCAAACTGGCGGCCTATGCGGTCAGCGAAGCGGACGCCGGATCAGACGTGTCGGCCCTCAGGACCCGTGCGGTCTACGACGAGGCCAACGACGAATGGGTACTCAACGGTACGAAGACCTGGATCACCAACGGCGGGATCGCCGATGTGCATGTGATTGTGGCGTCTGTTGTGCCGGATCTCCGCTCGCGTGGTCAGGCCACGTTCGTGATCCCTCCGGATACTCCGGGCCTTCAGCAGGGAGCGAAGTTCAAGAAGCACGGGATCCGGGCATCGCACACCGCGGAAGTGGTGCTCGACGACGTGCGACTGCCAGGTCGGATGCTGCTCGGCGGCAAAGAGCGTCTCGATGATCGAATCGCTCGTGCTCGTGAAGGCAAGCGCTCTCGCAAGCAAGGCGCGATGTCCACTTTTGAAGCTTCGCGTCCCGCAGTCGGTTCACAGGCACTAGGCGTGGCACGTGCTGCCTATGAATACGCTCTCAACTACGCCAAGGAACGTGAGCAGTTCGGCCGTCCGATCATCATGAACCAGGCGATCGCCTTCAAACTCGCCGACATGCGAACCGAAATCGACGCTGCCCGATTGCTCGTGTGGCGTGCGGCCTGGATGGCCCGCAACGGGAAGCCATTCGAAGCGGGTGAAGGCTCGATGTCCAAGTTGAAGGCCGGAGAGGTCGCGGTGCGGGCCACCGAAGAAGCTATTCAGATCCTCGGTGGGGCCGGGTATGTCCGTGAGCATCCAGTTGAGCGCTGGGCTCGCGATGCCAAGATTTTCACGATATTCGAAGGGACCAGCGAGATTCAGAGGTTGGTAGTCGCCCGGGCGATATCAGGCATGCGGATCATCTGAACCGAACTAGCCCGATAGGTTGCCGCTAGTGCCTGGAGATGCCGCGCAGTCCTGACCAGGCGAGCTCGGCGATCTCAACGGCCAGATGAGACGCATCGATGGTCAACTTGCCGGTTGCCCAAGCGCGTCCGGCAGCCTCAGCCGCTCCGACGATTCCGTAGGCCAGTGCACGCTGCTGATCGGCCTCAATTCCGGCGGCGATCAAGGGTGCCACCAACTCGGCCATGCTGTCTTCGATGCGGTTGACGGCCTCGGCGACGTCTGCGTCGCTGCGATCGGCTCCTTCAAAGAGCAGGAGAAACGCGGCCCGGTTGTCGGCAACGAAATCGAAATACGCGGCAACTCCCGATTCGACCTGCTTCCGAGGAGAATCGGTGTCGGACGTCTTGACCGTGATGGCGCGCGCCATTCTCTGGCCGACATCGTCGACGAGATGAAGGTACAGGGATCGCTTCGACGTGAAGTGTTGATACAACACAGGTTTTGTGACGCCTGCGGCGGCAGCGATGTCGTCCATCGTGGTCTCGTGGAAGCCGGTACCCGAGAAGACATCTAGAGCGACATCGAGGAGTTGCTGTCGGCGTTCGCGAGCCGGAAGGCGTGTGGACATCGGCTTAGGTTACCAAGCGGTAGCACGGATTCGCCCTACAACGCGTGACTTTTGGCCCTGGCAGGCGTCAGGTGGTGGTGGTTTCGTTCATCAGACCGTGTTCGTCTACTACTACATCCAGATCGATCGCCCAATCG
>CBDTUP010000075.1:0-9510 GCA_965363685.1 uncultured bacterium
AGTCGCCCCGGTCTACTGCGTGATGTCGAATCCGCTGTTGTACCAGGCCTGGATACCGCCGTCGAGGTCGTAGACGTCGATGAAGCCGAGGTCCCGCATGGTCCCCATCGCGGTTCCGGAGCGATTGCCCGAGTTGCAGTACACGAAGTAGGTCTTGTCCTTGTCCAGCTTGTCGAGTTCTGAAGCGAAGTTGGCTTCGTAGAAGTCGATGTTGATCGACCCGGCGATGCGACCGGCGTTGAACTCTTCCGGGGTGCGGATGTCGAGGATGACGAAGTCTCCAGATCCGGCGTTGTCTTCGAGGAGCTGGTCGGCATCGGCCGGGTTGATGAGCTCGATCGACTGCGTCTGGGTGGGCGCGTCGACGGTGGCGGTTCCTGAACCGCAGGCGCCCAGCAGGGCGACGGCGGAGAGGCTGGCGGCAATGATGCGACTCTTCATGATTCAATACCTCGTTGTTCGGATATGAGAAGGCGGCCCAGGGGAGGAGGGCCGCCGACTCTAGTTCGGTGTCCGGGGTGCCAGCCTATCCGGAGAGGGGAGAAGTCGGGGGACTTCGGCGAGCCGGACCCGGGGAGAAACCCTGCCGACACTTCTCCGGACACCGGCATAAATATACCATACCCCGTGGGGTATAACCAACTCCTCTCCACCCGACCGTTTCCTGTCAATGGAGCGTACCGTTTCTGATGTCTCGGATTGACAGGAAACGGACTAGGGCAGTTGTGAGAGCCAGGCCTTGGCCTGGCGGGGGGAGCGCAGGCGCACCCTCTGCATGTGGGCGGTCGTCGGTGACTTCAGCAGTGCTGTGTACCGTCGGCGGTTCTTCGTGAAAGTGGTGAGCGCCCACAAGATGATCGAGTCGCGCGAGAACGCGGCGGCCAGCCTCTCCCGGTTTCCAGACCAGAGTTCCTGGCGACCGATAACTCGGCGTGCCGTGCGGGTCGTCACTTGCCACATCACTCTGGCCAACCTGTAGTCGAGCCAAACGAGTGTGTCTGCCTGGGGCCAGATCAGGTCACGCACAATCGAGTAGTTCCCGTCAACGACCCAACGATCGCCGGCGAGAGCTCGCTCGACACGACTTCGCAGAACTGATGGCTCGGCTTCCTGCCATCCGGGTTCCCAATGAAGTGAATCGAGCTCGATGTGAGGGATATCCAGTAGTCCGGCGAGGCGAGCAGAGACGGTCGTCTTCCCCGACCCGCTGGTCCCAACGATCACGATCCGCTCCATCATCTCCCCGACGGGAATCGGCCGGCGGCCCGAACGATCAGGTCCCAGGCGTGGTGAACATGGCGGTCTTCCGTGTAGGTCTGACCGATCGCCATCCGCAATGTCAGCTTGCCGTCGAGTTTGGTGTGTGTGAAGTACGCCTCACCCGACGCATTGACGGTGTCCATGATGTGCTGATTCGCCTCGTCGCCCCCTCGATGACGAAAGCACACCAGATTGACCGGTACCGGGGCGGCCAACTCGAAGTCGGGGTGCTGCTCGATCTGAGCGGCGAGGTCGCGCGCCATCCTCAAGTGCTCCCCTACGTGATGCCGGAGACCTTCGATGCCGTAGTGGCGAATGACGAACCACAGCTTCAAGGCCCGGAATCGGCGGCCGAGGCCCACTTGCCAATCTCGGTAGTCGATCACCGCACCCGACTCGGTTGCCGCGTTGCGGAGGTACTCCGGCAGTACCGACAGAGTGTTGATCAGTTGGGACCGTTCGGCTACGTACAGGGCTGACAAGTCGAGGTTGGTGAACAGCCACTTGTGCGGATTCACAACGTAGCTGTCCGCCAGTTCAACCCCATCGTGCAGCCAACGCATTTCCGGGCGGATAGCGGCCGAGCCGGCCAGCGCCGCGTCCACATGGAACCAGGCACCTTGCCGACGGGCGATCTCGCCGATGCGCCGGACGGGATCGACCGCAGTAGAGGACGTGGTGCCGATGGTTGCGATCACGACCGCCGGAGTCCTACCTGCTGCAACGTCCTCGAGCATCTGCCGCTCCAGGTGTTCCGGCTGCATTGCGTATTCGCTATCAACATCGATCAGACGCAGGTTGTCTGAGCCGATTCCGGCGATACGAATCGCCTTCTCCACGGATGAATGTGCCTGACTCGAGGTGTAGGCAGTCAGGTGACCGAGGTCGCCCGTCTCATTGGTCGAATAGGCCGTCGCCCGCTCACGAGCGGCCAGAATCGCGACGAGGGTCGATGAGGATGCGGTGTCCTGAATGACGCCGCCTCCCGATTCAGACGAGAGAAATGCACCGGGGAGACCGAGCATCTCAACGAGCCAATCCATCACATGCGTCTCGAGTTCGGTAGCCGCCGGACTGGTGGCCCACAGCATTCCTTGGGTGCCGAGTCCGGCTGCAATCAGCTCACCGAGAATCGACGGCGCCGACGCATTGCCGTTGAAGAAGGCGAAGAAGTTCGGCGACTGCCAGTGCGTGATCCCGGGCATGATGATCTGGTTGAGATCTGCCAGCATCGCTTCGAACGACTCGCCATCCGCAGGTGGATGCTCTGGAAGCTGCGATCGGATCTCGCCCGGCGTCACCCTCGACATCACGGGGTAGTTCTCGACTTCTTCGAGATAGCGGGCAACCCATTCCACCGCCGCGTTCCCAGCGGCCCGAAACTCGTCTGGCCTCATGTGATAGGACATGAGCGCACGTTAGTGACGAGGCAGACGGCTCCTGCGACTTGGCACTTGGTACTTGGTACGCCTACTCCTCGTAGTACTCATCACCCAGGTGGGTGATCAGATCCTCGCCCATCCAGTGCCGGAGCGTGTTCTTCAGCTTCGTCTGCTGGATAAACAGATCGTGCTCGGGATACAAGCCTTCGGCCACCTGGGGGCTCTTGTAGTAGAAGCTCAACCACTCCTGTATGCCCGATTTGCCGGCACGTTTGGACAGGTCCATCAGTAGTGCCAGGTCGAGGACGAGTGGGGCGGCGAGGATCGAGTCGCGGCAGAGGAAGTTGACCTTGATCTGCATCGGGTACCCCATCCACCCGAAGATGTCGATGTTGTCCCAGCCTTCTTTGTTGTCGCCGCGGGGCGGGTAGTAGTTGATCCGCACTTTGTGGTAGAGGTCGCCGTACAGCTCGGGGTACTCCTCAGGCTGGAAGATGTAGTCGAGCGCTCCGAGTTTCGAGACCTCTTTGCTGCGGAAGCTGCCGGGATCGTCGAGAACCTCGCCATCACGATTGCCGAGGATGTTCGTTGAGAACCAGCCGTCCACGCCCAACATCCGTGCTTTGAATCCCGGAGCGAGGATGGTCTTGATCAAGGTCTGGCCGGTCTTGTAGTCCTTGCCGCTGACGGGGGCGCTCTCGCGGTGTGCCAGTTCGAGCAGCGCATCAGTGTCCACAGTCACATTGGGAGCTCCGTTGGCGTACGGGACTCCCATCTGCAGTGCGGCGTAGGCGTAGATCTGGCTCGGAGCGATCTCCGGATCGTTGCTCTTGAGGCCTTCTTCGAACGAGCTGAGATCGGAATGGACCGCACCCGGCTCCCGGTAGACCTCGGTTGATCCACACCACACCATCACCAAACGCTCACATCCGTTCTCGCGCTTGAACCGCTTGATGTCGTCCATCAGTTGCGTGGCGAGTTCCATCTTCGTGTCGCCTTGCTTGACGTGGGTTCCCTCCAGCAGGCGCACATACTCGGGGTCGAAGACCGCGGTCATCGGAGTGATGGCTTCCATCTCTGCCCGCACCGGTTCGAGGTCCGCCGTGTCGAGGACTCCGGCTGTGAGGGCGGCGTCGTAGGCGTTCTCCGGAATCGGATCCCAGCCTCCGAACACGAGATCGTCCAGGCCGGCCAGGGGAGCGAAGTCCTTGATCAGCGGGTTGCGCTGCTCGGTGCGCATGCCGAGGCGGATGTGGCCCGATTGGGTGAGTGATCCGTGGAGCTGAGTGAGGCCTTTGCGGCCCGCCAGAACGCCGGCGATGAACGTGGTGGCCACAGCTCCCATACCTGGTAGCAGGACTCCGAGTTTGCCTTCAGCGGGTTTGATGTCGAGTGGCGCGGACATTGATTCGAACTCCCTCGCGTAGATCTGTCCCGCAGCATATGGACGTAGGCATTCACCGGACAAGTCGATGAATCCTTTCTATTACATAAGAGATACCTATATAATCTGCGAATGAGAACCGAAGCACTGGAACTCAGCATTCAGCTTCGGCAACTCGCATATCTGATCGAGGTTGCGGCCGGACCCAACTGGACAGATGCGGCGGATCGACTGGGCATCAGTCAACCCGCCCTCTCCCAGTCGATGCACGAACTCGAGCGCCGAATGGGTACCCAACTGTTCGAGGCGCTGGGCCGACGACGAGTCCTGACATCTGAGGGATGGCAGGTGGTCGGCTTTGCCAGGAGCGTCATCAGCGCCACGGAGGACCTGCAATCTGACTTGAGGTCGTCGGGACCGAATCTGCATGGACGTCTCCGGGTTGGAATGATCGACGCGGCGAGTCTCTACGTGTTGCCGGGCTCAATTCGTCAGTTCAGAAGGACGTATCCAGATGTAGAACTCGATCTCACAGTCGCTCCGTCAACGCCTTTGCTGAATGGCCTGCGGGAACTCGAGTACGACGTCGTCTTCGTCACCGGTCCGGTGGATAGCCCGGATCTAGAGTCGATCGTGATCCACGAAGAGCCACTCTTTCTCTACGGCTCCATTGCGGGAGACCCGGCCACCGGCGATTGGGTGATGTATCCGGGAACTAGTCGAACGCGGAGAGTCATCGATCGTTACTTCGTTGACTCCGGATGGACTCCACGGATCATCCTCGAGAGTTCCAACCCCGCGGTTCTCAGCCAGATGGTTGGCATGGGATTCGGGTGGTCCATCCTGCCGGCGGCGGTGGTCGACGGGTCGATCGGAAGTCTCGACAAGTACCGGCCCGATCCGGTAGCCGTCCGCAGCCTGTGTGCCGTTTGGCGGAGATCAGCGGACGGCAACCCGCGCATGCTCGCCTTCCGGGATCTGGCGACGACTGCAGTATCCGTGATCTCTTGAGTTGATCTCATCCGGCGTGCCGGATGAGGCCGACGATCAGCCCCTCGGTGAGCGCTTCCCAGGAGGCTTCGATGACGTTCTCATGCACGCCGATCGTTCCCCACGAGGTCTCGTGATCGGATGTCTCGAGCAACACCCGGACGAACGCTTCGGTGCCGTCCGATGAGTCGAGGACGCGAACCCGGTAGTCGGTCAGGCGTAGGTCGGTTATCTGTGGGAACCGGCCGCGCAGCGCACTTCTGAGTGCCTGGTCGAGTGCATGCACCGGACCGACTCCTTCACCCGTCGTGACTACCCGCTCGCCTTCGACGATCACCTTGACTGTGGCCTCAGCCACCACCTCTTCGTTGGCCCGCCGTTCGGTGAATACCCGGAACGACTCCAACTCGAAGAACTCTTGCTTCCATCCGGCGAGTTCCCGCACCAGCAGCTCGAATGATCCATCTGCCGCCTCGTAGTGGTAGCCGCTGTGCTCGCGTTCCTTGATGACTTCGATCACCCTTTGCGCGAGTTCATCGCTCATATCCAGATCGAGTTCGGCCGCCTTCGAAGCGATTGATGCTTTGCCGGCCAGCTCGGAAACGACCATCCGGGTCGAGTTCCCGACCAGCGATGGGTTCGTGTGCTCGTATGCGTCTGGTTTCCGAGCAAGGGCGGACGCGTGCAGCCCTGCTTTGTGCGTGAACGCCGAAGTGCCCACGTAGGGTCGATGGGGGTCGAGCGTGATATTGACGACCTCAGCGATGTGATGCGAAATCGGCCCGAGTAGTTCGAGGTGGCCGTCCGGGAGTACCGGCATGCCTTCTTTGAGGATGAGATCGGGGAGGAGTGTTGAAAGATCGGTGTTGCCGGTGCGTTCTCCGTACCCGTTGATGCATCCCTGCACCTGGCGGACTCCGGCGCGAACCGCGGCCAGCGACGAGGCCACGGCCGTACCGGCGTCGTTGTGGAAGTGAACGCCGACTTCGGCTGCGGGTAGGGCGTGTTGGACTGCCGCGACCGTATCCAGGATGTCGTGGGGGAGCGTTCCACCATTCGTGTCACACAACACCAGTCGCTCTGCTCCTGCTTCGAGAGCAACTCGAAGCGTTGTTAGAGCGAAGTCCGGATTGTCTCTGTATCCATCGAAGAAGTGTTCGGCATCGAAGAACACCCGCCGGTCGTGGTTGCGGAGGTACTCGATTGACTCGCCGACCATGCGGGCGCCTTCGTCGAGGTTGGTTCGGAGGGCCTCCCGCACGTGGTAGTCCCAGGACTTGCCGACGATGCAGATCGTCGAAGTTTCGGCGGCGAGGAGTGCTGCAAGTTGGGCGTCGTCACCCACCGAACCGCGGGGCCGCCGGGTCGACCCGAACGCCACCAGCGTCGCTCGGGTCAGATCCAACTCGGATTTCGCCCGCTGGAAGAACTCATCGTCCTTAGGATTGGCTCCCGGCCAGCCACCCTCGACGTAGTGAACGCCGAGATCGTCCAGGAGGCCCGCAATTCGGAGCTTGTCGCCGACCGTCAGCGAGATGCCTTCCTGTTGTGATCCGTCGCGCAGCGTCGTGTCGTAGATCTCGAGTGTCATGGTGACTCCAAATGAAAAACCCCTCGCGCTGGGCGAAGGGTTTGGGGCGCATACCGATATGTGGGTATGCGCTCAGTCGATAATGATGGCGGTGGTCGTCGGGAACATGTGGCCGGCAGTATGACTGATGCCACCGGCAGAGTCAACGCAGTAGCGCTGTGCGCGGCGCTCCATGATGTGAAGCATGGGGCGTGTCGCCGCCGGCCGGTTTGTGGGATCATCTCGTAGGTAGCCGTCCATGCGCCCGACCAGAGTCAGCCGCTCGGTGGAAGCGAACAGGAGATCGATGCAAGAACTTGGGGTTGTCGGAACTTCCAGCAAGAAGAACGAAAAACGGATTCCCATCCACCCGGATCATCTGCCGCGCCTTCCAGAGGATTTGCGGCGCCTACTGATCTTCGAGGAAGGTTATGGGGCTGCCCTCGGCATATCGGATGATGAGATCGCTCGGCAAACGGGTGGCATCGCGACTCGGCGCGAGCTGTTGGCGGACCTTGGAGCGGTTGTTCTTCCCAAACCTGAGGTGGAGGACCTCGAGATTCTCCGCGAGGGAGGCCTCCTGTGGGGCTGGCCGCATTGTGTTCAGCAGCGGGCTCTGACGCAGGTGGCGATCGAGCGCCGGCAGACCCTCATCGCCTTCGAGGAAATGTTCGTCTGGGGGCCCGGTGGATACGTCGGCAGACACACGTTCTACAAGAACAACGAACTCGCCGGGTACTGCGCAGTGTTGCATGCACTGCAGCTGAAAGGCATAGACGGCCACTACGGAGACCAACGCAAGACTGTCATCATCAGTTTTGGTGCGGTGAGTAGGGGGGCGATCTATGCACTCAAGGCACGCGGGTTCAGGGACGTCACTATCTGCATCCAACGCCCCGACCACGAGGTGCGCGAGGAGGTTCCCGATTGCGAATACGTCCGCATTCGGCCGAACACCGAGGGTGATAGCCGGCAAGTGGTCGTGGAGCACGACGGCACCGAACGACCCTTTCTCGACCTGATCGGTGAGGCCGACATCATCGTGAACGGGATCTTCCAGAACCCTGATCAGCCGATGATGTTCGTCACCGAGGATGAGATTCCCCGCCTCAAGCGGGGTGCCCTCATCGTCGACGTAAGCTGCGACGAGGGCATGGGATTCTCTTTCGCCAAGCCAACCACGTTCGATGATCCAATGTTCAAAGTGGGATCAGTCGACTACTACGCGGTGGACCACACTCCTAGCTACCTGTGGGAGAGCGCCTCCCGTTCGATTTCAGCGGCCCTGCTCGTTCACCTACCGACCGTCCTGGCAGGTCGCGACGCTTGGAGTGAGAACGAGACGATTCGACGAGCCATCGTTATCGACGAAGGTGTGATCCAGAATCCGGCAATCCTTTCGTTTCAGGAGCGGCAGACGCAATACCCCCATGAGCCCCTGGCTCCGGACCGGCTCTGACCGGAGGCGTCCCAACAGCACCGCTCGCTCTCTTGTTCCGGCCGACCGGGTCACCTCACCCGAGGCGAAGTTCATCCGGGAGCGGGAACCACCTCAGGTGTTCGAAGTCTGCTGTGACGTCCGGCATACCGAGTGGACTCGGCAGGTCCGCCTGCGCTTCGCCGAGAATCGTTCGAGCCTCGTCCAGGTAGCTTGCCAGCTCCTGCTCTTCGGTCTCACGTCGCCGGTGCGGCCATGCCATCGAACCACCTTCGTAGGAAACGTCGAAGAGGCTCATCGGTGCTTCTTTGACCGGGCAGCGATGTCTCCAGAGGCCCGCGGTGGGTTCGAACCGGTAGAGGGGCAAGAGTCTCCACCCCTCCTCAGCGACCAGATGAACAGCATCGAGGATGTATTCGAACACCGAATCCGAGATGAAGTAGTTGAAGTTGACCCGTATCCAGCCTGGCTTGATTCCTTCGCATCCCCTGTCGATCTCTCGTTCGAACTCATGCGATTTGTCGATGTCGATACCGAGAAGCCGGTGGCCGTAGGGACCGGCACATGAGCATCCTCCCCGCGCTTGGATCCCGAAGAGGTCGTTGAGAATGGCCACCACGTAGTTGTGGTGCAGGTACCGCTCGCCGTGTCGGACAACGAACGAGACGATCGACAAGCGATCGGCGTCATGGTTTCCGAGTACCTCGATGTTGGGATTGCCCTCCCACGAGCGAATGGCCTTGCGAATGAACCGCTCCTCGCGCTGACGAATCTCCTCGAGCCCGACGGCGTCCTTCAGCTGAAACACGAGCCCGGCTCTGATTGACTCGACGATGGCCGGGGTCCCGCCTTCTTCCCGGTGTTCCGGGTCTTCGAGGTAGCGGTGATTGTCCGGATTGACGAACGAGACCGTTCCGCCGCCCGGGACATCGGGCACCCGATTGGAGAACAGATCCCGTCTGGCGATGAGCACACCGGGTGTTCCCGGGCCACCGATCATCTTGTGCGGCGAAATGAAGATGGCGTCCTTGTAGGCGAGGTTGCCGTTGTCGGCAGACCCCATCTCGATACCGACGTAGGGCGCAGCCGCGGCAAAGTCCCAGAAGCTCAGCGCTCCGTGGTCGTGAAGGATGGCGCTGACCGCATCCCAATCGGTGAGGATGCCGGTCACATTCGAGGCCGCGGAGAACGACCCGATCTTGAGCGGGCGATCGGCGTACTTCTCGAGTGCACGCACCAGGTGGTCGAGATCGACATGTCCGTCGGCGTCCTCATCGATGGTGACGACATCGGCGATGGACTCGCGCCAGGGGAGTTCATTCGAATGGTGTTCGAATGGACCGATGAAAACAACCGGTCGGGACTGCGGCGGGATGTTCTTGCCGAAGTTGTACTTGTCTTCGAGATTCGAAGGGAGGGTGATGCCGAGTACCCCGACCAGTTTGTCGATGGCGACGCTTCATCCGGAACGAACCCCATCTCATCA
>CBDTUP010000076.1:0-9472 GCA_965363685.1 uncultured bacterium
GATGGACACAATGGCTCAGAAGCCAGTTGTCCCTGGTCAATCCCGCCAGTCTGGTCGGCGCGTCGACGTCACCGACTCCTTCGGCAACGTGAATGTGGACTCCAACACCCAGGTCCGATGCGAGATGGGCTGCACCTCGTAGCGATTCATCTGAACACGTGAACGATGCGTGAATGCCGACGAGACCGTTGCCGCCGTCCTTGATGAAACGTTCGTTCTCTTCGAGACCGCGTCTTGCGCCGTCTGCCCCGTGGCGATCGGTAATGCCGTAAGTGGTCAGGACCCGGACTCCGACCTCCGCGCAGGCCTCGGCGATAACGCTCAGACTTCCTTCGATGGCGTTGGGGGACTCGTGGTGATCGACGATCGCCGTCGTACCAGATTCGAGCGCCTCCAGTGCACCAAGCATTGCCGACCAGCGAATCATCTCGAGGTCTAGAGCAGTGTCGAGTCGCCACCAGATCTGATCGAGGATCTCCTGGAAGTTGGTTGGGGTCTTGGGGGGCGGTGGCATCCCTCTGGCCAATGCTGAATAGAGGTGGTGGTGGGCACAAACTAGTCCAGGCGTCTTGGCTGCCATTTCGCTCCTTCTCCGCGCCCCAAGTTAGCCCCACCGATCACATCCCGCGGCGTCTTCGAGGACCATCCTCCGGTTCGAACTAGTCTGGTTGGGTCGAATAGTCGGCATCCGGTTCCCGCTTCTGACCGGCGGCCGCGTCGACTTGAATCGAGTCTTTGAATGCGGAGTTAGGGATACGAATGATCACCGATTATCACCGACCGGCCACCCTCGACGAAGCTCTCCGCCTGTTGCACCGCCCCGGGGTGAGTTCGATGGTGATCGGTGGAGGCACCGATCTCGTCACACGGCAGATCAATACTCGGGTAGAGGTGATAGATCTCCAAGCAGCGTGTCCGAATGGAGTTTCGGAGGAAAGCGACCGGGTCGTGATTGGGGCGATGACGCGACTGCAAGACCTCATCACAGACGAGCAAGTGCCGCCACTATTGCGCGACCTCGCCCGGCGCGAGGGTCCCAACACCCTTCGGAACGCCGGGACGATAGGGGGCGCGGTGGCGGCTGCCGATCCGGAGAGCGAACTCGTCGCGGGCCTTCTGGTGCACGATGCCGTCGTCTTGTTTGCCGGGTTGGATGGTGAGACCCCCGTTCGCTTGGACGAGTTCCTCGCCGATCGCAGTTCAATGGGTGGCGGCATCATTTTGTCGGTATCGGTGGCGACCGGGGGAGTGACGGCGGCTGCACGGACTGGAAGGACGCCTGCAGATACATCGATCGTCGCCGCCGTCGGTCGTTCGACTGCCGACGGGACTCTGCTGGCGCTGACCGGGGTGGCTGTGACTCCGATAGTGATCACAAGGGCGGACCTACCAGGCCTGCAGCCGCCGCCCGACTTCCGCGGTTCGTCGGAGTACCGGCGAAGTCTGGCCGGAACTCTCATCGATCGTGTCCTCGACGACCTCGGAGGCGCAGCATGATGGTGAACCTGACGATCGACGGTCGGGAGCGGTCTTTCGAATGCGCACCCCATGAGTCGCTGCGGGCCGTGCTGCGGCGGGAAGGGTTCTTCAGTGTTCGTTTCGGGGCTGAGACCGGTGAAACGGGCGCGGCCGCGGTTCTTCTCGACGGACGACTGGTGTCGGCAGAGATCATGCTGGCCGCACAGGCGGATGGTCACAGAATCGAGACAATCGAGGGCCTGAATCCACCGCTTGGTCTCCATCCCATCCAGGAGGCCTTCGTGGTGGCAGGAGCTATCCAATCGGGTTACTCGACTCCCGCCATGATTCTCGCCGCCAAGGCGTTGCTCGACAGCAACCCTGATCCCAGCGAGGCCGAGGCGCGCGAAGCTCTGACCGGTATCCACCCTGATCGACCCGCTGTCAGGTAGCGGCGCTCCCGATGAGTTGGATCCTCTCGACCTCCCTCCGCTCGCACCCAAGGTGATTCCGAGTCCCGACGTCCCGGAAACCCAGGTGGTGGGCAAGCCGGAGCGCAAGGTCGACGCCATCAAGCTGGCAAAAGGTCTGCCGGCCTTTGTCGACGACATCGAAATGCGCGACATGCTCTACGCCAAAATGCTCTACAGCCCTCATGCCCATGCCCGAATCGTCAAGATCGACGACTCGAAGGCGCGCGCCCTGCCGGGAGTGCATGCAGTTCTGCACCACGAAAACGTGGAGCGGGTGCGTTATGCCTCAGGGGGCCAGAGCTACCCGAACCCATTGCCCTACGACCAGGTCAGCTTCGACAACAAGGTTCGACATGTTGGTGATCGAGTCGCTGCCGTAGCAGCAGAGTCGATCGAGATCGCGGAAGCCGCGGTTGATCTGATCGAGGTCGAATATGAGGTACTGCCGGCAGTGTTCGACGAGAACGAAGCCATCTCCGGGGATGCTCCGGTGATCCACGACGAACCCGATATGGAGGGTGCACACGACGCCTCTCGCAACATCGTGCAGCACATCGAGGCTGAGGTCGGAGACATTGCTGCCGGGTTGGCTCGGGCGGACAGAGTCTTCACCAAGACCTTCAAGGTCCATCAGGTCCAGCAGGCGCCCATCGAGCCGCACATCGCTATTTCGTGGTTGGACAGCGACGAACGACTGGTGATAAGAACCTCCACCCAGGTGCCGTTCCACGTGCGCCGGATGGTTGCCCCGCTACTGGGGTTGCCGGTGCGCAAGGTCCGGATCGTCAAGCCCCGGATCGGTGGGGGGTTCGGTGTGAAGCAGGAGATGCTGATCGAGGACATCGTCGGACATCTCACCTTGGCGACCGGGCGACCGGTACGCCTCGAACTCAACCGCCATGAGGAGTTCGTCTCCAGTCGGACCCGTCACCCTCAGACCATTACCTTCACCACCGGCGTGAACAACGACGGGACACTGGTCGCCCAGCAAATGCGCACCGTGGGAAACACCGGACCGTACGGAACCCACGCTCTCACCGTGCAGATGGTGAGCGGACTGCGCGGTCTGAGTTCCTACAACTGCCCGAACAAGAAGTTCGACTGCGATGTCGCCTACACCAACGTCCCCGTGGCCGGCGCCTACCGCGGATACGGTGCTCCCCAGGCGCTGTTCGCCCTCGAATCTCACATGGAGGACATCGCCACCGAACTCGGGATGGACGTCCTCGAGTTCCGCCGGCGCAACTGGACGAAGGTCGGTGATCCGTTGGATGTTGCGGCCGAACTCGGCGAGGGAGCGGCCGAGATGAAGGTCATCCCGGTGGTGACCTCCAGCGGTATGGAAGAGTGCGTTGCGCAAGGCAAGAGAGCGGTGGCGTGGCATCGCCGCAACGACCCCGCATGGGTGCAACCGGCGGATCGCCCCAACATCCGCCGTGGTCTCGGCTTCGCCATGTGCATGCATGGCAGTGCGATCAGCGGCCTCGACATGGGCGGAGCCAGCCTCAAGATCAACGACGACGGGTCCTTCAACCTCCTGGTAGGTGCAACCGACCTCGGGACCGGCGCCGACACGATCTTGGCGCAAATTGCCGCGGAAGTGCTGGGCGTCGCGACAGAGGACATCGTCGTTTACGCAGCCGATACCGACATGACCCCGTTCGACGTCGGCGCCTACGCCTCCAGTACTACCTACGTGTCGGGAATGGCGGTCAAGAAGGCTGCCGATGAGGTCAGAAAGCAGATCGAGAAGCGAGCGGCACTCATGCTGGACGTCGACACGCCGGGCGAAATAGCCCTACGCGACCGGGCGGCGGTAGCGATTGATGGGCGGTCGGTCACCCTCGCGGAAGTGGCGCTCCATTCCCTCCATCAGGATGATCAACACCAGATCATGGCCACCGCCTCCTACGTTGCGCCCGATTCGCCACCCCCCTACGCGGCCCAGTTCGCCGAGATCGAAGTTGACATCGAGACCGGTCAAGTCACTGTTAAATCACTGGTCATGGCGGTCGACTGCGGGGTTCCGATCAACCCGATGACCTCTGCCGGCCAGGTGGAGGGTGGAATGATCCAGGCACTCGGCTACGGACACTGCGAAGAGATGGCCTACGACTCAGAGGGCCGAATGGTCAACGCCCGCTTCGGGCCGTACAAGATCTATCGCAGCGATGAAATGCCGCGCATCGAGGCCTATATGGTGCAGACCATGGAGAAGACGGGTCCTTTCGGTGCCAAGGCGATCGCAGAGATACCCAAGGACGGTGTGGCGCCGGCCATTCGTAATGCCATCTTCAATGCCACAGGATGCCAGATCGACAGCATCCCGTTCACTCCTGAACGCGTCTGGCGAGCGCTGCAGTAGACCGTGGACGGGCGCGATCATCTTCTCCAGCATTTGGCCACGGCCGTTACGGCCGGTCGACCGGTCGCGCTGGCGACGGTAGTTGAGACCCAGCGTTCGGTCCCCAGACATGCAGGCGCGAAAATGCTCGCGTACGAGGACGGATCATCCCTCGGAACCGTCGGTGGGGGAGCCATGGAGGCGGCAGTTCTCACAGAAGCCTTGGACGCCTTGCGAACCGGGAGACCTCGACTTCTCGAATACGATCTTCTGAATCCGGCCGATGGCGACCCCGGCATATGCGGGGGAACCGTCAAGATCTACCTGGAGCCTTTCATGCCAGCTCATACCGTCTACGTCATTGGTTGTGGACACGTCGGCAAGTCGGTTGTGGAACTCGCACACTGGCTGGGCTACAGGACCATCGGCATCGACGATCGGGCGGAACTCGTCTCCCAAGAGGCCCTTCCTCATGCGGATATCCGATTCCACGGAAGCATCGAGGAGGCAGTTGAGAAACACCCGATCGGTCCCGACTCCTCGGTGGTAGTGGTGACGAGGAGCACGGATCTCGACGCCGCGGTTCTGCCGCATGTACTGAGCTCACCTGCCCGGTATGTTGGAGTGATGGGCAGCCGAACTCGATGGAAGTCCACTACTGAACGGTTGCTGGCCGCCGGGATCTCTGCTGAGGAATTCGAGCGGGTCCACTCACCGATCGGCATCGAGGTCAATGCAGAAACGCTGGAGGAGATCGCGGTTTCGATCATGTCCGAGGTCATCGCGGTGAATCGGTCTCCCGAACGCTGATGCTCTTCGCCGGGCATACAGTCATTATGCGCGGGGGCGGCGATATCGCCTCCGGGGTCGTTTACCGGATGCACCAGGCAGGGTTCCCTATCGTCGTTCTGGAACTCGATCAGCCGTTGACCATTAGGCGCCCGGTCTCAGTCTCAACCGCGGTGCTCGACGGATTTCATCGGGTTGAGCGCCTAGCAGCCATCCGGATCGATACCTTCGCCGACGGCCTCGTAGAAGCTCAGAGTGGTCGAATCCCGGTCGTGGTCAGCCCCCTCCTCCCGGATCTTCCGCCGTCTTGTCCGGTGGTGGTGGATGCCAGGCTCGCAAAACGCAATCTCGACACGACGATCGAAGATGCCGAGTTTGTAGTCGGCCTCGGTCCTGGGTTTGTGGCCGGGGAGGATTGTCATGCGGTCATAGAGACCATGCGCGGCCACCGCCTGGGTCGAGTCATCCTTGAAGGTTCCGCATCGCCGGACACCGGGGTTCCGGGAGTAGTCGGCGGTGAGTCCGTCAAGCGGGTTGTGAGGGCGGTTCGATCCGGGCGACTGCAATGGGTTGTGAAGATCGGGGACCCCGTGTCCGCAGGTGAGCAACTGGGCACAATCGATGGGTCTCCGCTCGCTTCCCAGATCGGTGGGGTTGTGCGCGGATTGCTGGCTGAAGGCGTAGTGTCACCCGGCCTCAAGATCGCCGATATTGATCCGAGAGCGGATCGTGCTGCCTGCTTCGAGATTTCTGACAAGTCGCTCGCTATCGGAGGCGGTGTTCTGGAGGCGGTCCTGCAATGGATGAATCGATCCCAGTGAGCCTCGGGCAACGGTTGGATCTCAGGTCGCGGGAATTGATCGCGCTGGTCGGCGGAGGTGGCAAGTCGACCCTTCTCTTCAGGTTGGGTGCGGAACTGGCAGGGCAGGGGAAGCATGTGGTGTTGACTACAACGACCAAGATGGGACGTGATCAGATCACCGGCGAGGTCTCGGTATGTTCGACCATCGAGTGCGCCGCAACACCGGCCTCCGGCCCGGTCATGCTGGTTGCGGGCGGGGACTCGCACAAGATCACGGGGCCAAACCCAAGACAGCTCGATGCTCTCTTCGCCGTTGGTTCTGTTGACTACCTGATAGTCGAAGCCGACGGAGCGCATGGTCGACCGTTGAAGGCACCGGCATTGCACGAACCGGTGGTACCCGACACTTCAACGATGGTGGTCATTGCGGTGGGGGTCGATGCGGTCGGAATGGCACTCGGCGATGCAGCCCATCGTATTGAGCAAGCAGTGGAGTTTTCAGGACTGGCCGTCGATCACGTTCTCACCGGCCCGGATTGCGCAACGATCTTGATGCACCCGCGCGGGGCGTTGCGGGCCGTGCCCGCCGGTGCACGGGTGATCGTTGCCGTGACGAAAGTGGATGCCCGAAATCGATCTGATGCTGAGGACCTGGCGCGGGTCCTGACGGCTCACGAACCGGTGGATGGCGTGGTGCTAGTCGAAGACCGGTAGAACCGATTCTTCGCCCATAGCGACACGTACACGAGACCTACCAGTACCGGCACCTCGATCAGGGGACCGACCACACCCGCCAGTGCCTGACCGGAGGTAACACCGAAAACGCCGATGGCGACGGCGATGGCGAGTTCGAAGTTGTTGCCGGCGGCGGTGAAAGCCACGGTGGCGTTCTTCTCGTAGCTCAGTCCGAGGCGGAAGCCGAGTACGAAAGAGACGCCCCACATCAGGGCGAAGTACGCAAGCAGCGGAAGAGCAATCCGAGCGACGTCGAAGGGTTTCGAGGTGATCGTCTCACCCTGCAGTGCGAACAGGATCACAACGGTGAAAAGCAGTCCGTAGAGCGCGATAGGGCCGATGCGCGGCAAGAAGGTCGATTCGTACCACTCGACCCCCCTGGATCGCTCGCCCCAGCGCCGCGTGAGGTATCCGCCTGCCAACGGTATTCCGAGGAATATCAGCACGATCTTGGCGATCTCCCACATCGACACGTCCAGCGAGGCGGTGTCGAGGTTGAGCCAACCCGGGAGCAACTCCAGGTAGAAGTAGCCGAGCACCGCGTAGGCGACGATCTGGAAGAGCGAGTTGAGCGCGACGAGAACGGCTGCAGCTTCACGGTCTCCGCAGGCCAAGTCGTTCCAGATGAGCACCATGGCGATACAGCGAGCGAGGCCGACGATGATCAATCCGGTCCGGTACTCGGGAAGGTCTGGCAGGAGAAGCCAGGCGAGAGCAAACATCAGCGCCGGGCCGATGATCCAGTTGAGGACCAGCGATGTGCCCATGAGGCGCCGGTCGGCAGCCACCGCCCCAACCCGTGAGTAACGAACCTTGGCCAGCACCGGATACATCATGGCGAGCAGTCCGACCGCGATCGGCAGTGATACCGTGCCGATCTTCACGGTATCGAGCCAGTCATTGAGGTCCGGGAACAACCGCCCGAGACCAAGGCCGAGTCCCATGGCGGCGAGGATCCAGACCGGGAGGAACCGGTCGATCACCGACAGCTTGACTACGGCGGGGTCTTGGAGGTCGGCACGCTGCGTCATGTGTACCTGAGACGGTAGCCTCGCTTGATGCAGCCGACGACTTACTGGAGCAATGCACACGACTATCACACCGTTGAATTGGAGTTCGACGGCGACAAGATCGTGTTCAAGGACTGGAGGGACCACGGCCATGACCCGAACCGGACCGAGGTGCCCGCTCACGAGTTTCTCGCCGGGGCACTCCACGATGAGATCAGGACGGAACTGGGTCAGGCTGTGCACGACGAAGCTCTCGAGTCTGTTCAGCTACTGACTTCCGGCGGACCGGGTGTCGCGGAATCCCCCGAGTGAGCGCAGGCGTTCTCCTCCCGCTTGCGGGGGGAGTCCCGGAGGGAGCGAAGCGAGTGGAGGGGAGGGGGGATCTGCCCGGGGCGGGACCACCTTCCGGCAGCGTCAGCCGGCGGCCATCTCGACCACCTCCGGCGTGGGAGGGACACGCTTTGTGCTGCCCCCTCTGCCTCGAGGAATCGGCATCTCCCCCACCTGGGCGGTGGGGGAGAAACGCGGGTGGTGCGACCTGCCGCTACACCTGCATAGGCTGATGTACGTTGAGCGGCAGCCGGGTGCGCCAGGTGCCATCGATTTCGTGGAATGCGGCCGCTACCGCGCCGGCAGTGGGCACGAGGCCGATCTCACCGACACCCTTGACTCCGTATGGGGCCCTTGGTTGCGGTGCTTCAACAAGGATCGCCTCGATCTCCGGAATGTCCTTGGCCCGCAATATGCCCAGACTTCGAAGAGTCATGTTGGTCGGCATTCCCCGATCGTCCGTCGGGAACTCTTCGGTGAGCGCATATCCGAGACCCATATGGACCGCTCCTTCGATCTGCCCCTCGACCAGCATCGGATTGATGGCTTTGCCGACGTCGTGGACGGCCACCACCTTCTCGATCTTGCCGGTCGCTCGGTCGGCGATCACCAACTGGGCTGCGTAGCCAAACGCCGAATGGATGATCGGGTTCTCCAAACCGTCTTCGAGGGCGTTCGTCCAATCGACCCGGTATTCGCCGACATAGTCGACGCCGGGCCGTTGACCGGCCTCATTGGCGACCCGACAGGCATCGGCAACCGAACCTGCTCCCATGAGGGTGCCTCGCGATCCGGTCGTCTGGCCGGCTCCGAGTTCCCGGGTGGTATCCACGACGACCCGGATGCGGTCGGGATCGACCTTCAGTTCCTCGGCCGCAACCTGCAATGCCACGGTGTGGATGCCCTGGCCCATCTCGGTCCAGCAGTGCCGGACTTCAACGGTGCCGTCTTCTTCGAACCGAACGACCGCCCGAGAGATCTCGAGGAATCCGTTTCCAAGCCCCGAGTTTTTCAAGCCGAGACCGAGGCCGACCGCCTTTCCCTGGTCCCGTGCTTCGTCGTAGAACGGCTTCACTTTGTCGAGGCACATACGGGCTCCGGCACAGCCTTCATCCATGATCTGGCCGGGTCCCCAGACGACACCTGGAGTGACCACATTCCGTGATCGCATCTCCCAACCGCTGATGCCCACCTGCGCGGCCAGTCGATCGATCAGCCCTTCAGTAGCGAACTGAGCCTGGTTGGCGCCGAATCCGCGGAACGCTCCACAGACGGGATTGTTGGTCCTCACCGCGATCGCCTCGACGTCGGTATTTGGGATTTCATAGGGCCCCGACGCGTGCCCGGCGGCGCGTTCCAGTACCTTCATGCCTACCGATGCGTATGGTCCGGAGTCACCGACCATCCGGGCGCGCAGTGCGGTCATCCGACCGTTGGCATCACATCCTGCCTCGGCAATGATCCGGATTGGATGACGCTTGGCGTGCATCAGGAGAGATTGCTCGCGAGTGAGTGTGCACTTGACCGGTCG
>CBDTUP010000077.1:0-9390 GCA_965363685.1 uncultured bacterium
CAAACCACCGATAGAACCTCCTATGGCTGCGCGCAGCCGGTCGATTCCCAGGTGGTCCAGAAGAGCAATCTGACTGTCGACCAGGTCTGCCAGGTCGACACGAGGGAAGTCGGATCCGTAGGGTCTGCCCGTCTCCGGGTTCGTCGAAGCCGGCCCGGTCGATCCGTAACAACTTCCGATGTAGTTGGCACAGACAACTGCGAAGTCGTCCGTGTCCAACGCTCTGCCGGGCCCGATGAAGCCGTCCCACCAGCCGATGTGAAGTTCATCGGTCCACCGGCTCTCGATCCCCGGCACCCCGGTGTTGATCCCCGCAGCATGCTGGCTGCCCGTCAGGGCATGAAACAAGAGGATCACGTTCGAACGATCCTCATTGACCTCCCCGTAGACCTCATAGGCAACCGTGGCCGGCACCAACCGCGATCCGTCATGAAGTCGCAAACCATCTTCAAACGTTGCAAACCTGGTCTGCACCGGTCCAATCGAACGGGACCGAGTCTCTGGGGAAGTCCCGGCTGTCACGCTTCAGACTCCGCGGTTGCCCGCTCGATCGCCTGCGCTAGGTCCTGCTTGATGTCCTCGATGTGCTCGATTCCGACCGACACACGGATCAGATCGGGGGCAACGCCCGAGGCTGCCTGCTCGGCCTCTGAGAGCTGTTGATGGGTCGTGGAAGCAGGGTGAATCACAAGGGTCTTGGCGTCACCAACATTGGCCAGATGGCTCGCCAGTTCCACTGCATCGATGAAGCGCCTAGCGGCCTCGTAGCCGCCTTCGATGCCGAAGGACAACACAGCTCCAAAACCGTTCTTCAGGTAGGTCTGTGCGTTCTTATGCGAGCGGTGCGAACTCAACCCTGGATAGTTGACCCAGCCGACCTCCGGCCGCCCCTCCAACCATTGAGCGAGTTCGAGCGCATTGTCGACATGGCGCTGAACCCGCAACGAGAGCGTCTCGAGGCCCTGGAGTAGCAGGAACGAATTGAAGGGGCTCAGCGCAGCTCCAAGGTCGCGCAACCCCTCAACCCTGGCCCGAACGGCAAAGGCAATGTTGCCGAACGGGCCTTCAGGGCCGAATACCTCACCAAACACCAGCCCGTGATAGCCCGGAGATGGTTCTGAAAACAGCGGGAACTTGCCGTTGTTCCAGTTGAATTTGCCTGAGTCGACAATGACACCGCCGATCGAAGTTCCGTGCCCGCCGATCCACTTCGTCGCCGAGGCCACAACTACGTCGGCCCCATGATCGATCGGGCGAACCAGGTATCCGGCACAACCGAACGTGTTGTCGACGATGAGCGGCACCCCGTGCCGGTGGGCGACATCGGCCAGAGCCCGCAGATCTGGAACGACATACTCCGGGTTGGCGATCGACTCGACATAGATGGCCTTCGTGCGCTCGGTAATCGCAGCCTCGATATTCTCCGGTTCGGTGCTCTCCACGAACTTCACATCGATACCGAGACGAGGCAGCGTCACCTTGAACTGGTTGTAGGTTCCGCCGTAGAGGTAGCTGGACGCGACGATCTCATCACCTGCCTGGGCCAGATTCGTAATCGCCAAGAACTGGGCAGCCTGGCCGGAAGCGGTGGCGACCGCAGCGACGCCTCCCTCCAGCGCAGCTATCCGTTGCTCAAATACATCGGTGGTCGGATTCATGATCCGTGTGTAGATGTTGCCGAACTCTTCCAGTCCAAAGAGTCGGGCGGCGTGGTCCGCATCGTCGAACGTGTACGACGACGTCTGGTAAATGGGCACGGCACGGGAATTCGTGCCCGGGGCCGGTTCCTGACCGGCATGGACCTGCAGGGTCTCGAATCTGTACTCAGAGCTCATGGCTCTCCTTCGCTGGGTCAAACGAGGGCTTCAATTGAAGAACCGCCTCGATATGGAGAGGCGGTCACGACCGTGGGTCGATCTGTCCTCATCTTTCCCGCACGGTGCGGGCAGGAGTTGGCACCGTTCTCCTCCGAGATGGTTGCCAAGGTTTCACAGGGCCTGTTCCCTCCACCTTTCTGGATGATGTGTATTGACTAGTCGCGCCTCTTGCTATCCAACCTCCGCGATTGAGTTGCTCTGTTCTAAGTGAGCGTGGCTCCGTTGTCAAGAGATTTCGGCTCGGCGCCGACTACGAGATCCGGTGTACGGTTCTCCCATGGACCCGAACGAACCGGTAGAGGCGGCCACATTCTTCAGTCGCATTGAGGCCGACATCGCCCGCGCCCATCTCGAGTCGATCGGCATCAAGTCATTCGTTCAGGCGGATGACGCCGGAGGAGCATATGCGGGCATGGAAATCGCCAGGGCTCGGTTGTTCGTGCGTGCCGAGGATCTGGCGGAAGCACAAGCGGAGCTCGAAATCACGCCGTGAGACCCGAGTGACCATGCGGTGACTATTCGCCCGACAACTAACCGTAGACCATCTTCGCCCCATACCAATCTGCCCATGAACCCGGCACCCGGCCGGGATCCGTCGGACTCGGCCTCACCATATCCCGCCAACTCGCGCAACTGATGGGTGGGGATCTCACTTTTCGCAGAGACGAGATGTGGAGCGTCTTCTCACTGGCATTCGAAGACAACCCCGGCTCGAGTTCGGCGGAGATCGAGGCTTGAGTTCGCAATCGGTATCGTTGACTGCAACCGACCAGCGGAGGCTGACCTTGCGACTCGATCCTCAAGTGCTTCGTTCAGAGTTCCCGGCGCTCGAACGACAGCAGGACGGACAGCCTGTCGTGTGGGCAGATGGACCCGGGGGCACTCAGGTTCCTCGGCGCGTTATCGACGCTATGAGTGGAGTGCTCTCCCGGGGAGCCAGCAACCACGGCGGCTTCTTCTCGGCCAGTGCCGAATCGGACGCCATTCACGAGGACGCCCGTGCGGCCATGGCGGACCTATTCGGGTGTGCCCCCGCTGAAATCGCCTTCGGGCAGAACATGACGAGCATGACCTTTGCCTTGAGCCGGGCCTTGAGCCGGGAGTGGTCCGAGAACGATGAAGTCGTCGTGACCCGTCTCGATCATGATGCCAACGTCTCTCCTTGGGTACTGGCCGCGCGCGACTCGGGAGCAACTGTTCGTTTCGTCGACATCAACGTCGACGACGCAACGCTCGATATGGTCTCGCTCGAGACCGTGGTCGGACCCCGCACGAAACTCGTCGCAGTGGCCGCCGCATCGAACGCCGTTGGCACACTGGTCGACGTTGCCCGGGTAGCGGCGATCGCGCACGCAGTCGGAGCCCTGGTCTTCGTCGACGCCGTCCACTACACGCCACACGGTCCGATCGATGTTCGAGCATTCGACTGCGACTTCCTGGTGGCATCGGCATACAAGTTCTTCGGACCACACACCGGCGTCCTATTTGGAAAAGCCGAACACCTGGCCCGCATCGATGCCTATCGCCTTCGTCCCGCGCCGTCGGAAGCGCCGGGCAAATGGGAGACCGGCACGCAAAGCTTCGAATCACTGGCGGGAGTCACCGCCGCGGTCGACTACCTGGCCGCAATCGGCGCATCTCTCAACGAGACCCCGGTTGGGTCACGCCGTGGAGAAATCCTCACGGCGATGGCCGCGACACGACAATACGAGCAGATGCTGTCGAAGCGGTTCCTTGCAGGTGTCGCCGATATGCCTTCTGTCAGGTTCTATGGAATCACCGCCGGAGATCCGCTTCAACGCACTCCGACCTTCGGCATCGCCTTGGAGGGAAGGCATCCCGACAACGTGGCAGCAACACTGGGAGCCGAAGGCATCTTCGTCTGGAGCGGCCACTACTACGCCGTCGAACCCATTGCTGCTCTGGGAGTCGCAGACAAAGGGGGCCTGGTCCGTATTGGGTTCGTGCACTACAACCTCCCGGAAGAGGTAGACCGGATCGTTGACTCTCTTCGACGACTCACCGAATAACGCGAACCCCTTAGCTCCCGGCGCCGGAGCGCCGATATGAGTACATATGCGATCGCGATTGATTGCCGCCGTTCAGCGATCTGTCTACGACGACCAGGAGGACCTGACCGCCAACTTCGACGAACGACTGGTGGGAAACGGGCTGAACCCAGAGATCTACCGTCAATTCAAGGACGCACTTACCGACGATATAGCTCTTCGAAACAGGGTGCCGTCCGAGTATGAGGACTACTGCAACGGATGATCCTGTTCAACGATTCCCCCCTTAGTTGCCGATACAACTACATATGAGGATACGATTCGTTCTCATCCTCAGCCATCAAGCTTTCAGTTCCGTACGACGCCCGCAGGCACCTCAGTATGCAGTTACTCGCTACCTACACCACTGACGGCAAACCACAGGAAAAGCGGGCGGAGATCCTCGTCCCAATCGGGACCCATACCGGAGCAGACCTCGAACAAGTGACATCCGACCTCGGCTCCATCTCCCAAGCCTCGAGCACATGGGTCGACGTGCAGTACGCCGGTTTCGCTCCGCCACTCGAAGACTTCGGAGTCACAGTCACCGTGACCGTCGCCCCGCCGTCAACCTAGGCGGCGTGCTTGAATCGGGGGATGCCGCGACTCCCCGTCGATAGTCAGATCACGTTTCTGACCGTAGATGACCTGGATTCGAGCGAGGCGTTCTACGGCGAGTTGCTCGGACTCGATCTCGTGCTCGATCAAGGGCCGTGCCGGATCTACCGCGTCACCGCCACCAGCTATCTCGGAATCTGCACGCACCGAGAGGACACTCGAGCCGAGGGTGTGATCATCACAATCGTCACCGACAGGGTGGATGAGTGGTACCAGGAGCTGATGGAAGCCGGCGCATCCTTCGATTCAGAACCTGCCCTCAACGAGAAGTTCAACCTCTATCACGTGTTCCTTCGGGATCCCGATGGACACCTGGTCGAGATCCAGCAATTCCAAGACCCGCAGTGGGCGGGACCGAGGACCACGGAGGATCTTCTGACAGAGGCCCGTGGTCGCGTCGGCCGCTGGAGTCCGGCCGTCGCGCTGGCGAAGCAACAGGCGGGCGCAGTCGTCATCGACGTCCGCGACTCCGGCGATCGCGCCGGGGAGGGAGCGATACCGGGAGCGATCGCGATCCCATTGTCAGTTCTCGAGTGGCGCGCCGACCCTACGTCACCGTTTCGGATGGAGGGACTCGCCGGCACCGAGGACACGCTCATCCTGGTATGCAATGACGGTTACTCATCCTCACTGGCTGCCGCCCGCCTCAAGGAGCTGGGACGACAGTCGGTCGGAGATGTAGCCGGCGGGTTCCGGGCATGGAAGCTAGAGGGATTGCCGGTCGAGTAGGTCTCAACGACCGGCCGACAGACGGCCGTGGCGCCTGCCGAGAAAGTACGTAGCGGTCGCCGCTGCGACCGCTCCCGTTGCGGCCGAGGTGCCGGCCACGACCCGCTTGGCCGTCCTGGCAAAGATCACGACCGGCCACCCGCGCTTGCGTGCAACGCTACCGAGTTCACCGTCTGGATTGACTGCAACGGGATGCCCAACCAGTTCCATCATCGGAAGATCGCTGATCGAATCGCTGTAGGAATAGCAGAGCGAGAGGTCATAGCCCTTGGCAGTCGCCAACTCGGTCATTGCCTGCGCCTTGCCTTGTGCGTATACGAAGTGACCGGTGAGGCCTCCCGTGTAGCGACCATCGATGATCTCCCCCTGAGTCCCGATGCCACCCGTCATCCCCAGTGCCCCGGCGAGCCGATCGACGATCTCCTGCGGCGAAGCCGAGACGATGTAGGTGTCACGCCCGGCCTCCTGATGCATTTTGACAAGCGCCTTGGACTCCGGCCGAACCCTCGAAACCAATCTGGGGATCATGGCGTGGCCGACCTCCTCGAGGGCGGCCACTTCGACTCCGGCGACCGCCGAGAGAATGCGGTCCCGCACTTCCTCCGACCCGTCGTCGGTTGATCCGACGAGACGAAACACGATCGCCCCCACTGCGTCACTCAACAGATCTCGAGTCGGCATGAGTTTCTGGCGCCATGCCGTCACACCGAACGAGAAGGCGGACGATCCACTGATCAAGGTGCGATCGAGGTCAAAAAACGCAGCAGCAGGTCGAGAGTCGATCACCCTCCCGACATTAGTCCCACCGCGTTCCTGTCAATCGGGCCTACCGTTTCTGAGGTGCCAGATTGACACGAAAGAGGCCCGTAGTTTCCTGTCAATCGGGGGTATCGAAAACAGTGCCCCGCATTGACAGGAACGGCTAGGGGGTGAAAGGTGGGCCGTGGCCGGGGATGATCAGGTCGGCGAGGGCGCGGACGCGGTCACGGTTGGGGGTCAGCAACTCGGGATTGGTGGCGCGAGGGTCTCCCTCGATGTCGCCGTTCCACCACAGGTGTGTGCAGGCAACCACACCGGAGGGGGTCGTGATCAGGGTGGTGATGTCCTGCAGAGTGTGGCCGGGAGTTTCAATCAATCGGACATCTGGCGAGACCTGAAAGCCCTCGGCGGGCCGATCGGTCCACTGGTCGTTCTGGTAGATCGCCCAATGGTCGTGGAACCTGGCGTTCTCGAACAACGCAGCGTTGAGGGTGTGGTCGGGATGGTGGTGAGAGAAGATCACATCGGTGACAGATGCCGGATCTACGTCCAGTTCCGTGAGCGGATCGAGAATGGCAGACCGTCCCGGCACCATGCCGGGGTCGATCACAATCCGTACCTCACCGTCCTCGACATACCCGACTGATGATGCCACCCCCGGCGTCACATATCCTGTGAACAGCAACTCGAACCTGGCCATTGCCACCTCCTGCTTATGATGCAAGCAGCTAATCGGGAGCCATGCACCTGGGCCGCGGAACCTTCGCCATCATCATCGTCTTGATCCTCGCCGCCATCGGAGGATCCTTCATTGGTGGCAGGCTGAGCGCTCAGGAGCTCCTCACCATCTTCGGGATCTTCCTGCTCTGGGCATTCGGAGTCAGCTTCTGGCGCGGCTACAAGCGAATCAAGAACGGACTACGACGGCCACCGGACTCCGGATCGGAGTAACCTGACAACCGACCACGGGGAGGTGGCATGGAATTCGTTGTCTTGATGATCCTGCTAGTTGCAGTGGTGGCTGTTGCCGGGTATGGCCTGGCCGTCCTCTACAACCGATCGCGCGAACGGCGGGAAGCCTGAGCACACCAACCTAAGCATCCTTGACGATCGAGGAAATCGAATAGTCTCGTTCGGCCGTGCCGTCTACGAGACGACCACGTTCCGGGAGTGGTGGCCGGTCGCCCCATTTGGAGCAGGGGCTGCGACGTCCGAGGTCTGTGTATACCCTCCGGCGTCGGTTGCTCTCACGGTAATCGTGTGCTCCCCCTCGGTGGCCTCCCAGTCAATGGCCCACTGGCGCCATGAATCCTTCGATAGCTCAGCGGAAAGCTCGGTCTCAATCCACGGCCCGTCATCGACCTGGATCTCCACCTTCTCTATGCCGAGGTCTGGCGCCCAGGCGACTCCTCCGATGGGAACAGTCCCAACCGAGAGCCTTTCGCCCTGCCGCGGTACATCGATACGGGACTGCGTCTTGATCGGCGCCTCCTTCGACCAACCGCGCGGAATCCAGTAGGCGTCGAACTCTTCCCAGGTCGTGAGCTCGATTTCCGACAGCCACTTGGTGGCGGAGACGTAGCCGTACAACCCGGCAACGACGAGACGGGCTGGGAACCCGTGGTCGAAAGGTAGGGGCTCACCATTCATCGCTATTGCGATGAGCGCTTCGCGTCCGTCGAAGACGGCCTCGGTTGGAAAACCAACCGTGAATCCGTCGACGGACCGCCCGACGATCTGAGTTGCTCCCTCCTGGACGCCGACGCGGTCGAGAACGTCCCGAAGCGGAACACCGAGCCAGCGGGCGTGCCCGACCAAATTCCCACCTACCCGGTTGGAGACGCACGAAAGAGTGACGAATCGTTCGACCATAGGCAGATCCAGCAGTTCGTCGAACGTCAACTCGATGGGACGATCGACCATTCCGGTGATCCGCAGAACCCAGCTGTCGAGATCGACTCTGGGCACCGAAATCGCTGTGTCGATCCGGTAGAACTCGTCGTTCGGAGTCACAAGCTCCGAGATTCCCTCCACCGCCAGGGCATCGCCGGCAGCCACAGCAGGCTGCGAGCTGAACGCCCTGGGCAGAATCACATCCTCCCGCCCGGCCATGACATCTCGCATCCGCCCGACCAAAACTCGTCCGGTTGTGGCGGCCAGCGCCGCAAAAGCCGCGACACCTCCCAGCGCTATCAGGAACTGCCGGCGACTGTCATCCTGCTCGGCCTGCGCTGCCTGCCTGGTCAGGAACCACAGGGCTGCAATACCAGCCAGGGCCCCACCCCAGATCGCCACCATGCCGGCCACTCGCGGAACCAGTGGATCTCGGATGGCAGCCAGCGAACCGATCGCCCCGGCAACGACGAAGCCGAACGAAGCTGCACCAAATCGTCGGACTGCGAGACGACCCAGAGCGCCTCCGGCTACCAGTCCGACAACGACGATTCCAGCGACCAGCACGGGTTTGTCGTAGAACCCGAAGACCCGGATCCCGAACCGCACGACACTCTCGGGAGAGATATCAATGATCAGGTTACCGACGGCAACCACCACTGACACGCCCGCTGAGAGCAGGCCGGCGAGCAACTCGGCAACGCCGAAGGCAGCGGCCACTGCAACCGCGCCGACGATGGCGGGACGTCGTCGATTGGTCGCTGTTGCAGAGGTCATGGACACACCATATGCGGGTATTCCGGCCTATTGGAAGCCCCGGCCTGGTTGTTTCGCGGTTGTTAATCGACGTTTTCCCCTGGCCGCACCGGGGCCGGACATGCGATGCTTGTGGAAAGGAGTCATTCATGAATGAACAGACGGCCGATCGCCTTCGGGTCGGTTTTCGAGCAATGAACCGCTGGCTGATGATTCCGATGTGGAGGCTCGGTCTCCGCCGCTTCATCAATTCGTGGCCATCCGTGGGTGGCCGCACCCTGGTTCTCATCAACACCGGCCGCAAGTCCGGCCTCCGCCGCCGGACTCCGTTGAACTTCGCGCCTTCGCATTCATCTGTCTTCGTCCTGGCCGGATTCGGCAACCGGACCGACTGGTATCGAAACGTGCTGGCCAACCCGGCGGTGGAGGTCTGGCTGCCGGACGACCGCTGGCTGGCGGAAGCGATCGATGTTTCTGACCATCCGCTGCGTCTGTCGATCCTTCGGGACATTCTCATTGCCAGCGGTTTCGCGGCCCCGCTGGCCGGCGTCGACCCGCGCCGGCTCTCGGATGAGGAGCTCAGAGAGAAGACCGACGAGTACAAGCTCGTCGAGCTTCAGTGCCGGGCAGATGCCACCGGTACCGGCGGCCCAGGCGATCTCTCCTGGATCTGGGGGGCGGTCGGAGCACTCTGGTTGATCGACAAGTTC
>CBDTUP010000078.1:0-9311 GCA_965363685.1 uncultured bacterium
GGGCCAGCGCAATGGCGCTCGTCAAGGCGAGGGAGGCGGGTGCCGAAGTGGTCACTACGGCTAGTACCGGCAATGCCGCCGCCGCGCTCAGCGGGCTGGCGGCTTCGGTAGGGCAGAAGAACGTGATCTTCGTTCCGGAATCGGCTCCGCAGGCGAAGATCGCCCAGCTACTCGCTTACGGGTCGACGGTTGCGCTTGTGAAGGGCAACTACGGGGATGCCTTCGATCTCTGCATGCAGGCCTCGGCCGAATACGGCTGGTACAACCGCAACACTGGATTCAATCCCTACATGACCGAGGGTAAGAAAACGGCCGGCCTCGAGATTCTCGAGCAACTCGGCTGGGAGTCACCCGACGCAGTTTTCGTCAGTGTGGGCGATGGGTCGATCATCGGTGGAGTTCACAAGGCCATGAAGGATGCGGTTGCCCTCGGCTGGATCGAGAGATCCCCGCGGATCTACGGCATCCAGGCTGCCGGGAGCGACTATCTCGTGCAGGCCTTCGAGAACAACGAAGACGTTCTCACCAAGGAACCAATCGCGGCCGATACCGTCGCCGACTCGATCAGCGCCGACTTGCCGCGTGATCGCATCAAAGCCATGGCCGCCGTCACCGAAACCGAAGGCGCCTACCTGCGCGTTGCGGACGATGAGATCCTGGCTGCGGTCCCGGTGCTTGCCCGCGGCTCCGGGGTCTTCGCCGAACCGGCCGGAGCGGCCGCCTACGCAGGGCTGATCAAAGCAGTCGAGCGCGGGTTGGTCGGATCATCTGATCGGGTAGTGGTGCTGTCGACGGGAAGCGGTCTCAAGGACGTCGCCTCGGCGATGAAGGCCGTGACCGCCGCCGGAACCGAACCGATGGTGATCGAACCATCACTGGAAGCATTGAAAGAAGCCCTGCAAAGGGCCTACAGCTAAGGACTAAAGGCTATACACATGATCGATCTCACGATGCACGAAGCGACACTCGAGTCGGCGGTCAACGTCGCTCGCGACAAGGCGATTCGCATCCCGACGTTCAAGCAGATGCGTGACCCGTCGCTGATTCCCGACTCGGTGAAGCAGGAACTCAAAGAGGTCGGTCTCTGGGACCTCGATCCGCGCAATCTCTTCCGCATCAACTGGCACAACGAGCCCACGGAGACCGGCGGTGGCTACAGCGGAGTCAATTTCCTGGAACTCCCCAAAGCACTGACGGGTACCGATGCGCGCATCCTGGTGCTGGAAGGCAAGTGGTTTCCGACCGGGGCGCACAAGGTCGGAGCAGCCTTTGGATGCCTTGCACCGAGGCTCGTTACCGGCCAATTCGATCCCGCCAAGACGAAGGCAGTATGGCCTTCTACCGGCAACTACTGCCGAGGCGGGGCTTACGATTCGAACCTCCTTGGTTGTGAGTCGATCGCCATCCTTCCGGAAGGCATGAGCCGGGAGCGCTTCGAGTGGCTCGAATCGGTGGCTGGAGAGATCATCAAGACACCTGGATCCGAATCCAACGTCAAGGAGATCTTCGACAAGTGCAACGAGCTCCGGGCCTCCGGACAAGATCTGATGATCTTCAACCAGTTCGATGAGTTCGGGAACTACCTCTGGCACTACTCGGTGACTGGGCCGGCGATGGCCGAGGTGCTCGAGTCCGCGATGGGGCCGAACGATGTCTTCCACGGAGTGACACTCACCACGGGTTCGGCCGGGACCATCGCGTCCGGCGATTATCTCAAGCAGGTCTATCCGACATCCAAGATCGCAGCAGGCGAGGCCGTCCAGTGCCCCACCATGCTCCACAACGGTTTCGGTGAACACCGGATCGAAGGCATCGGCGACAAGCATATTCCATGGGTCCACAACGTTCGCAACACCGACCTCGCGATCGGACTGGACGACGAAGCGACGATGAGCATCATCCGCCTCTTCAACGAACCGGAAGGCGTCGCCTACCTCGAAAGCCAGGGCGTGTCTGCAGAACTGATCGAGAAGCTGCCGTTGCTCGGCATTTCCGGAGTAGGGAACATGCTGTCGGCGATCAAGATGGCCAAGTACTACGAACTCGGCGCCAACGACGTCTTGATCACCGTCGGTACCGACTCGATGGACATGTACGGGAGCCGCCTCGAGGAGTTGAACGCCGAACGTGGCGAGTTCTCAGCTCTGGATGCCTCCGCCTCCTATGCCCGCTATCTGATGGGTGCCGGAATCGATCATGTGCATGAGCTGTCGTACTACGACCGCAAGCGGATTCACAACCTCAAGTACTACACCTGGGTGGAGCAGCAGGGTAAGACCTACGAAGAGATTCAGGCCCAGTGGTACGACCGGGAGTACTGGACGAGAATACAAGGTATGGCAGACCCGATCGACGAATTGATCGAAGCCTTCAACGATCGGGTGGGACTCAGCTAGAAGGTGAACGAGCTGCATCTCGGGTTCGCTCGAGTGGCGAACCAGGGGTGTTGGATAAGCGGCCGCGTGGCCAGTTCGATCGATTCGTCCGCTCTGACGATCGGGCGCAACACTTGACCGGAGGTACAAGTGACTGAGACGGTATCGGAGTTCATGGACAGGGTTGTTTCACGCAGCCCGGGGGAACCCGAGTTTCATCAGGCAGTCAAAGAGGTCGTCGAGTCGGTCTGGCCGGTGCTCGATCGCCATCCAGAATATTCGGCGGCTCGGATTCTGGACAGGATGGTTGAGCCGGAGCGGGTCATCATGTTCCGGGTTCCCTGGCAGGACGACTCGGGGACTGTTCACGTCAATCGTGGATACCGCGTCGAGATGAATAGCGCCATCGGCCCCTACAAGGGTGGTCTGCGTTTCCACCCATCGGTCAATCTCGGATTGCTCAAGTTCCTTGCCTTCGAGCAGGTTTTCAAGAACAGCTTGACCACCCTCCCGATGGGTGGAGGTAAAGGTGGTTCCGACTTCGACCCGAAAGGTCGGACCGACGACGAAGTCATGGCCTTCTGTCAGTCCTTCATGGGCGAGTTGTGGCGGCACATAGGTGACCGCACGGATGTGCCGGCCGGCGATATCGGTGTCGGTGCTCGGGAGATCGGGTTCTTGTTCGGCACCTACAAGAAGCTGGCCAACGAGTTCTCCGGGATCCTCACCGGAAAGGGTGCTGAGTGGGGTGGAAGCCTCATCCGGCCCGAGTCGACGGGCTACGGCACCGTCTACTTTGCAGAAGAGATGCTGAAGACCCGCGATGAGAGCGTATTCAAGAAGACCTGCCTTGTGTCTGGGTCGGGCAACGTCGCCCAGTACGCCGTCGAGAACATCAACCGGCTCGGTGGCCGGGCTGTGACTCTTTCCGACTCATCCGGCTACATCTATGACCCCGATGGAATCAATCAGGACAAGCTCGAGTTCGTCAAGCACCTGAAGAACGTCAAGCGGGGCCGGATCGCCGAGTACGCGGAACGATACGGGGTTCATTACTACTCCGGTCAGAAACCTTGGAGTGTTGAGGGCGCCGAAGCGGCGTTCCCGTGCGCAACACAGAATGAGTTGAGTGCCGAGGACGCCAAACGACTACTGGACAACGGCGTATATCTGGTGGCCGAGGGCGCCAACATGCCCTCTGAGCCGGATGCCGTTGCACAGTTCGTAGACGCCGGAATTCTCTTCGGACCGGGGAAGGCGGCCAACGCGGGTGGTGTCGCCACCAGCGGCCTGGAGATGGCACAGAATGCTGTGTTTTCTAGTTGGACCCGGGAGGCGGTCGACGGGCGTTTGTTGGAAATCATGTCGAATATCCACCAGAGCTGCGTTGATGCAGCCGCGGAATACGAGGTGCCCGGCAACTATGTCACCGGGTCAAACATCGCCGGATTCCGCAAGGTGGCCGACGCGATGCTCGCTCAAGGTGTTGTGTAGAAGGGAGAATTATGAGGAAGATCGTTGGCTATTTCGAAGGAACCGACTCCACTCTCTTGACGGCGCTGGTCTGCGACGGCATCGACACCGTCCCCGTGTCAAACGGGTACGACAGTCATGGCAGCGACGTACGCCTGATCAATGATCAGAACCGATACGACCTGCTCATCGGCTATCTCCACAAGGTGTACGCCCCCGAAACCCATGTTGAGACGCACTTCAGATTCCAGGATGTCGTACACCTCTGTCGCACCTACAGCATTCCGCTGTTGCTCGAGGTCCCGAATACATTGGAGGACCGGGCCAGGGAGTTGCTCGAAGATCCGCCGGACGTTGTGCGGTTCATCGATCCGAGTGAGATGCTCGAGGCGGTGCGAGCGATCCTTGTCTGAACATCTGAGGGGAACCGGAGAACAACTATGAACGACTGGACGGTGCACAATCCGGGCGGTGGCCGCAGAGTTGTCGTCACCAAGCAACTGCCCGGTGACAGGTGGCTGGAGATCCTCGAAGCTGCCGACTGCTCGGTTGAAGTATGCAGGTCCGATGCCGTCCTGACGGTTGATGAGATCAAGGAACGTATCGGCGAATCCTGTGATGGGGTCATCGGCCAGCTGACGGAGGATTGGAACGCGGACCTGTTCGCAGTGCTCGCGGCCGCGGGCGGGACCGCGTACAGCAATTATGCAGTTGGATACAACAACGTCGACGTCGCCGGTGCCACCGCAGCCGGAATCCCGGTTGGGAACACACCCGGCGTCCTGACCGAAACCACTGCCGAAATGGCGGTGGCGTTGACGCTGTCGGCCGGACGCAGAGTTGTCGAGGCGGACCGGTTTCTGCGGGACGGCCGCTACCACGGATGGCTGCCGACCATGTACATGGGGCAGCGTTTCTATGGGAAGACGGTCGGCGTCATCGGGTGTGGGCGCATCGGGGCCGCATTTGGTCGAATGATGATTGAGGGATTCAAGATGAACCTCGTGTATTACGACCTGTATCCGAACGAGGCTCTGGAAGCGTATGTCGCGGGCTACTCGGAGCTTCTCGTCTCCCACGGCGAAGACCCGGTGACGGTCACACGACTGGAGACGGTTGAGGACGTAATGGCCCAGGCAGATGTTGTGAGCATTCACACGGTGCTCGACGAGGCAACCCATCACCTCGTCAATGCCGAGAGATTGGCACTCATGAAGCATGACGCCATCTTGATCAACACATCGCGGGGTCCGGTTGTCGATGAGGCCGCGCTCATTGAACACTGTCGCACCCACCCGGACTTCAAGGCCGGCCTGGATGTATTTGAGGACGAGCCGACACTCAAACCGGGCTTGGCCGATCTGGACAATGTAACGATCGTTCCTCACATCGCCTCTGCTACCACCTGGACACGAGAAGGCATGGCCACCCTTGCTGCCGCCAACGTCGCGGCCATTTTGTCCGGTCAGCCGGTCTGGGACGCCGACGACATCCTTCCCTTCCTCGATGGGGATTTCCCGCCGTTTGCGCCCAGCATCGTCAATGCCGTCCAACTCGGTCTGAGCTAGAGATCAAGAACCAAGGAGGGTCTTCCGGAATGCGTATCGCCGACAGAATCGAGAGGCTGGGGACTGAGACTGCGTTCGCCGTTGGCGGCGAAGCAGCCACGTTCGCGGCCGAAGGCAACAGGGTGTACCCCTTCCATCTGGGTGACATCAATATCCCGACGCCCGGCACGGTCGTTGATGGGGCTATGAAAGCGATCGCCGATGGGAAGACCGGCTACTGCCCCAACGCCGGAATCCCCCAGTTGCGCGAGGCGATTGCAAAGGACGTTTCCGCCTCACATCACACCCCGTATGCCCTCGAGAACGTCGTGGTCCAGCCCGGAGGTAAGCCCACAATTGGCAAGTTCCTGTCTGCCGTGATGAACCCAGGCGATGAGGTCCTCTATCCCAATCCCGGCTACCCGATTTACGAATCTCAGATCGAGTATCTGGGTGGAATAGCGGTGCCCTACGGGTATGTCGAGGTCGAGGACAACTTCGACCTCGATTTCGAGTCGATTGAGCGGGGTATCTCGGACAAGACTCGGCTCCTCGTCCTCAACGACCTGCAGAACCCCAACGGCGCCGAACTCTCGCCCGAGCAACGGACCCGGCTCGCCGATCTAGTGAGGCGGCACGATTTGTACGTCCTGTGCGACGAGGCCTATTTCGACATGAGGTATGAAGGCGTCTCCACATCCTTCGTCGAGGAACCGGGAATGGCGGAACGCAGCGTCCTGCTGTACACGTTCTCGAAGAAGTTCGCCATGACGGGGTGGAGGCTCGGCGCCAGTATCGGTCCCAGAGAGATCCTCGACGTGATCGCCAAGCTCAACGTCAACGATGAGTCCTGCTCCAATCACTTCGTCCAGTACGGGGGACTGGCGGGCCTCGAAGGTGATCAGACCGAGGTATTGGCAATACTCCACGAGCTCGAAGCTCGACGCAATGCTGCCGGCGCTGGACTAAACGCCATTGAGGGCATCAACAGCATCATCCCGAACGCGACCTTCTATCTCTTCCCGGACGTCACCGAAGTGATGAAGCGCAAGGGCCTGACCGACTACGAGGACTTCCGGAGGGCGGCCTTGCACGCCACCGGTGTTTCCTTCACTACCCGCCTTCACTTCGGGCGCGCGGACGGACAGGAGAAGAGCAAATACGTTCGGTTCGCCTACTCCGGTATCAACGTGGCCGACATCGAGGAGTCGATGGCCTTGTTCAAGGATTGGTGCGAGGCCTGATCACAGGTCGAATCACGCGAGTGATGCGACCCAGTCGTTCGTTCGTCGCTCGAGCGTGTCGAGCGGTATGTCGCCGTGGCCGAGCACGAGATCGTGGAAGGCCTTGATGTCGAACCGGTCGGCCAATCGCCGCTCTGCATCGGCGCGGATCTTGTCAATCTCCAGTCGGCCCATCATGTAGCCGAGGGCCTGGCCTGGAACTCCGATGTAGCGGTCGATTTCACCGATCACCTGTCCCCGAGTCATCGGGCTGTGGCCGACCATGTAGTCGATGGCTTGGTCACGCGACCAGCCGAGGGCGTGCAGCCCCGTGTCTACGACCAGACGGCATGCCCGCATGGAGTCGGCGGCCAGCATCCCGACCCTGTCCATTTCCGACGAGTAGAGCCCCATCTCATCCGCAACTCGCTCTGTGTACAGTGCCCAGCCCTCGAGGTAGGCGATCACCAGCGGTTCGCGATGAATCGGATGGAGGTCTTCGTTTTCCAGCGTTAGGGCAACCTGGAGGTGGTGGCCGGGAATCCCCTCGTGGTACGTCGTGGCCTCGAGTTGAAAGGTGCCCCACATCGACGGGTCTGAGGTGTTGAAGAAGAACGTGCCGGGCTTGGAGCCGTCCATGGCGGGCTCCGAGTAGAACGCGAGGGGACCCTGGTCGATAGACGTTGCGATACAAGGCGACTCGGGCAGTACTCCGAACCAATCACCCATGACGGCCGCAGCTTTGGCCAGGGCGGTGGTGGCGTCGGCAACGAGAGTTTCGGCATCTTGGTAGTGGAGGGTCGGGTCGTTGCGCAAGCGATCATAGATTTCGCGCACGTCGGTGGTCCCCAGGAGGGGCCCTGCAATCGAGCGATACTCATCCTCGAGGCGTTCGACCTGTTCGAGGCCGATGCTATGGACTCTTTCGGCCGCCACGATGCGGGAGACGTTGGCCCAAACCAGTCGCTCGTACGCTTCGCCACCTCCCTCGAGATAGACCAGCCCTGCTTGATCATCGGACCGAGCAGCGGGTAGTGCCCGGTCGTGCACCGTGTCACGTAGTTCCACCAACGCGGGCCGCACCTCATCTCGTAGGATCCGCTCCAGCTCACCGCTCCAGATGGCCGCCTCGGAATTGGATAACTCTGCGGGTGGCTTCTGAGCCGTCAGCGGATCGACCGGTGCGCCGAGATGACGATCGATTCCCGCAAGCGTCTGTTCGACCATCGTGATGTTCGCGACGCGACCCCTTTCCGCGGCGGAGGCGACTCGATCGGCGAAACCTCTGAGTGCTTTCGGCAGGTTGCTCATTCGAACGAGATACCGCTGCCCGTGATCGGCCGTCACGAGCGGGAAGCGGGGACCGAACGTCAACAGCATCGGGTGAAATCCCATGTTGGAGTTGAACTGCTGGAGGTCGTGAAACCATTCGAGCTGCTCGGCACCCGCCCGGCCGGCAAACGAGATCAGATCAAGGGTCGGGTGCGTTCCCTCCAGGGACGCCAGCCGTTCGGCCTCTTCCGCCAGTCGGACCAACTCGGTGCGTCGCTCCTGAGCGCCCTCCAGGGTGAAGTCCTCCCAGAGTTCGAGGTCATCGAGGCTTCCCTTCCAGAGTGCTGCCATCTGGTCGGTGCGTTTGTGAAATGCGTGGAACTCGTCGGCGAGTTTGAGGATTGCGGACATGTATCCAACCTAGCCGTGCCTCGGGGAGGGGTGCGAGCCTGGTATTCGGGTCCTGCTCTCCTAGAGGCTCAGCGCCCGATACAGCAATCCGGTCAGCGCCGGTGCACGTGAACGAACTCGAGGTGCGGCATGTCGTGGAACGCGGGTCCGCTTCAGAGTGCGCGGCTGATCGTCGGGTTCGGGCCAGAGCCAGAACAGCACGGCCGCCCCGAAGAGCACACCGATGGCCATCGGGGACCGGTAGATTTCGAGCAGCCTTCCCGCTCCGTGCAGGGCGAACAGCGGTTGGCCCAAGATCTGATCGTCCGGCACCACCCATGGATCCAGCCAGCCGTTGTTGTCTCCCTGGGTGATCCAGCCGCCGGTGTCCCGGCCGGCGAGACGGTGAATCACCGACCCCTTCTGGCCGGCCTCGTTCGTGACCGTGAACAGCGCTACGTCGCCGGCATCGACGGGCTGCTTCCAGGTCACCACGACATCTTCGAGGGCGTAGGTCGGCTCCATCGAGTGTCCTGCCACGACGACGATCCCCAGACGGCCGCCGAATGGCGCCGGCCAGAAGACGAACACGATGGAGGCGAGCAGGACCATCTCGAGCAGTAAGTGCAAGGGCTTGTGCCGGGGCGTCCTCGAGGTATGGCGGTCCTGCGAAGCACGAGAATCGGCCAAGGGATCGTTGCGATGCCGACCCCGCCGGCGGTTGCCCAACAGCAGTCGCTCGGTGAGAGAGATGGACCGAGAGCTCATGACGGGGCCACCGTGAACGATGCGAAGCGGGTCGAGTTGTCAGAGTCGGCGATGATGCCCTGCCGGGTGTTGCCGGAGCCGGAGGGATCGCCCTGCAACAGCGACCCGAACAGGTCGGGGAACTTGGAGAAAGAGATCGTCGCGGTGCTTCCTCCCGCGGTCACCGAGAAACCAGCGTCGGTGAGCGACACGCTCAGGTTCAACGTCTCGTGGCTCCCGACGTTGTCGACCGTGCCGAGGATGAAGGTATCGCCGCCGATACG